>DUGF01000089.1 GCA_013331535.1 Microcaldota archaeon
TCTGCCGTTGCATCAGGAAATTCGGCAATAACCTTACCTACGACTGCACCGGGGTTTGCCTTTCCGTAATCAAAGGCATTCTTCAGTGCATGTTTGCGGATAGTTTGTTCTAATGTGGTCATGGATATCCCGAGTCAAATTATTAATTTGTCTCAATATGTCGTTAAATCCGAAGTCATTAAAACGATAACTAAACGGCATCTAAATTGTCAAACCTGCCTTTATGTATGAAATTCCAAGCGCGATCAACATAAGGCCCATTATTTTCGAGAATATGATGATGATTTTGTCCCCAAGGATTTTTCTTGCAGTTACGGCATTTCGCAGGATTATCCATGAAAGAATCAAGGCACTTCCGAGTGAAGCAAGTACTGGGAGAATTCCGTTGTCCTGAACAAGGACTATGAGGCTGCTTATAAGTCCAGGCCCAGTAAGGATAGGAGTTGCAATCAAAACCGCAGTTGATTCTAAATCCTCTTTTTTGTCTTTTCCATTTGAAAGAGAGAAATTCAGGACGTTTTCCAAACCAAGCAAGCCAAGGACAATCCCTCCAGCTACTTTGAAATCTGCAAGGGTTATTGACAGGACTTTCAGAATTTCCAAGCCGCCAAATGCAAAGATAAGAGCGATTATTCCCGCGATTAGAATTGCCTTGTTGGCAATGTCGGTTATTTCGTTGTCTTTTCTTCCCTTAGTAATAGCAAGAAATGGTGGAAGGCTGGCAAACGGATCCATGATAACGAATATGGTAATGAATGAGATGAATACTGCCGGGAGGAAATCCATGTAAGTTAATAGGAAAAGCAACTTTAAAAACAAAAGTGAAACAAGACACTAGACTCAAGACTCGAAACGCTGATGAAAAATCGGGTTCCGATTGAAACTGCGGTTTCAATTCCCCCACGTTTATGCGTAAAAGATGGGGTCGCCGAGATTTGAACTCAGATCTCTGCCTTTTTATAGCCGATTTGACTTGTAATTCCTAATGGCTTTTGGGGTGAAGCACTTTTGCCATTAGGCTTCATCAGTCAAAAGGGCTCCCCGAAGGCAGAAGTCTACCAGGTTGGCATGCACTCGAGACCCGAGACGCAATTAGCCCACGACCCCGAATTAATTTTAGATTACTGCGGCTAACAATAATCCAATTAATCCAATAAATAAGAATAACAAGCTTAAATTCCTTGCTTTTTTCAATACAGGGCTGGACCAGCCAGTAAAGATTATATACGCGAGATAGAGAACTCCTAAATCTGCAATTGCCACGAATGCGAGCGGAACAATATTTATTTTTAATCCAAAATAGAATGGTGCGAATGCGAGCGGAACAAAAACAAGATATAATAATGAAGCGAGCCTGCGGGCGTTTTGTTCTCCGATTAGTATTGGAAGAGTATTGGATTTTCTTGCTTTCTTGTCTCCTTCCATGTCTTCAACTGATTTTATTATTTCCCGTGCGACTCCGGCAATGAACGCAATTGCAAAAATCGAGAGAATGGTTGGGTCAAAGTCAGCGGAATTCCGAACTACAACGCTTCCGAACAGGAATGGAATGGCCATAGTTAATCCAATGTAAACATTCCCAGCAAGTGGCAAGTCCTTTAGTTTGTAGTTGTACGCGATAGCAAGTGCATTGAATACTAGTGCGATTCCGAATGCATAGATGTTTATGAAATAGGATAGAATAACCGATGCGGCAATACTAAGAATTGAAAAATATAATGCAAAATTCGGTTTTATCTCTCCGCTTACGAGCGGTCTGTCTGTTCTTTTGTTTATCCGGTCCGATTCCACGTCAAGATAATCATTGAGTGCAAAAGAGCCCATCTCGCTGAAGATTGGAACAAGAAGCGAAAGAAGAATGACGAACGAGAATAACGGTATTGAGCCGCCTGCGATTATTTCCCCGATTAGTACTGCGATGGCAAGCATGATAGCATGCTCGAAACGGGTGAGACGGAGGAATGCTGAGATTGAGACCATACAATAATTGGTATCTTGCAGATTTTTAAGCCATGATGCTGATAGGTGAACATGGCAAATAGTTACAAAGTCGAACTCATCTCCCCGGAGCAAAAAGAAACCGAAATGCGCCGCATATACAAGGATGCGCTTTACCAGAAAAAGGCCGACATCCATGGAACATGCGTCAAGTTCTTCACAGATAACAAGGAATTCAAGGAGATGTGGGAAGACAACTTCAAGCCAATGCTAGATGGCATAAGGCCGCATTGCAGGATATTCTCGGTTTCGGATTCAACAAAAAAACTGCGCGTGCTTTATGAACCACTTTCCAAGACTGTGATTGTCAAGAATTGTGGCTATTACGGCTGGGTAAAGAGTATTGCCCTAGCGCTTGTCGCGGATTTCTTTGAGGATTTCACTTCCGAGCACCGCAGGTATTCTATTCACGGCTCTTTTGTTGATTTCGGAGGGCGCGGGGTTGCAATTATTGGTCCGAGCGGAAGCGGAAAAACTACGCTTACGTACGGGCTACTGCTCGGAAAGCGCGCAAATTTCGTTACTGATGATTGGTTTTTCGTAAGATTAATGGGCGAAGACGTTATCGTGTTCTCATCTGAAAAGAACTCGTACATCCGCGATGATTTGGCGCATAACTGGCCAACGCTTGCCGCGAAATTACATGGTGCAGTAAAGGACGCACATGGACGTTCTGTCGTGGACGTCAAACGCATATTTGGAGAGGAAAAAGTCCGGGAAAGGTCTGTAATGCAGGCAGTCGTATTGCTTACGCGGAAAAAAGGAGAGCCGCCATTTCGGAAACTGTCCGCAAAAGAGGCTGTCGCATTCCTGAAGAAAAATGATTTTTGTAATCCGCATCAGCTCAGGAGAGACGCGAAAAAGACTAAGGCGCGCGAGAAGTTCTTCAGCGAATTGTTTTCCCGTGTGCCGGTTTATCTTCTTAACACGATTGAGACTCCTAAGCAGAGCTTGGAAAGGATTAAAGGGATAATTGAATAAAACTGGTTTTATGGTTAGTAATATCACTTTAGGTCTAATCCAGATGAGCATGTCTGCTGATAAGAGTGCGAACCTGGCAAAGGCAGTGCGAATGATTGGGGATGCGGCAAAGAAAGGCGCGGACGTAGTGTGTTTGCCTGAATTGTTCAATCTGTCTTATTTCCCTCAGGACGAGCGGAATAACGAAATTGAATCAGAACAGATACCCGGACCGACAACCGAAGCACTGGCAAGAGCAGCAAAGGCAAATGGCGTCGTGGTTATCGGCGGCTCAATATTTGAGAAGGGAAAAACCGGCAATGACGGAAAAACAAAAAAAACCTACAATACAACCGCCGTATTTGATGAAACCGGAAAGATGCTCGGCGCATATAGGAAAGTCCATGTTCCGCACGACGAGAATTTCTACGAGAAGAATTATTTTGAGCCGGGGGATTTGGGATTTAAGGTATTCGA
>DUGF01000025.1 GCA_013331535.1 Microcaldota archaeon
TCTTGCATTTCGGATTGCGGACAAATTGCGAATTACAAACGGGATTTTATTTCCACTACTAAAACCACGTAATCAACAAAATGAGGATTCTCGCCCAATTTTCTTGCTTCTGATTATATATCATTTGTAATAGTCGTGACCAGATCGTGGCAAGGCCTGCAAAGAGACATCAGATTTCTATTATCGTCCGTTCCTCCAACCTCTCTTGGAATGACGTGATGCGTTGATAAATCCTGGGTTCCACGGCAGATAAAACAGCAGCCATTTGACTTTCCATTCGGTTTTTCATGGTTGTTTGCAGTGCGCCCGGCAGACTGCGGCATTTGCGGACTCATAAAAAAATCTTTCATATATTCCAACGCTGCAAGGAACCGGTTCTGCTCTTTTTCGTTCATACAACGAAGCTGCTTTCTTCTGGTATTTGAAAACCGCGTCCTTACCCGGAATGGATTAAAATTTTGGGACCATGAGATAGTTACCGCTTCCTCAACCAGGCACCATTTATTCCGTATGGAATGCCGTATTTGATGTGATTTAATGAGTCCGTTTTCGACTCTTACACGCGGCTCTCTCCCCCCATTTCTATAAGAAGGTATTGACATCAACAATCAACTGTGCAACCAAATCTATTTAACCTTTTAACTTTCACAATGATAGTATGGAAAATATGGAAAGACCATTGCTTGTGCTCTGCATAGACCGAGACAACGACATTTATGAAAAGGGAAAAGTAAGTGGTCCGGTCATTGGTAGGGAAGCAAACGTAAATGCTGCATTGAAACTTGCGCTTGCTGACCCGGAAGACCCGGATTCTAATACAATATTTTACGCAGTGAAGATATATGATAAGCTGAAAAAAGAGGGGGAAAACGCAGAGGTAATAACGCTCACAGGTCACAAAAAGCTCGGATATAGCGCAGACAGGGAGATAAGCGAGCAGTTGGATAGAATCGTCCGAGAAACGCATGCGGAATCCTGCATTTTAGTATCCGACGGTGCATCTGATGAAGAGATAATACCGGTAATTCGCTCTCGAATAAAAATAAATTCGACTAAAATAGTATTCATAAAACAGGCAAAGGAACTTGAAAAAACATACTTTGTACTTCTTGATAAAATACGAGATCCCTATTATGCCCGGATAATCATAGGAATTCCCGCGCTATTAGTCCTTCTTCTTTCGGCATCAAGCTATCTTGGAATGAGTTGGCAGCCGGTTGGAATAATTGTCGGCATTTATCTGCTGCTGAAAGGATTCGGAATTGAGGATTATATCACTTCAATTTTAAGCGATTTCAGATTTTCATTCGGAAATCCGAGCTGGGTTGCCTATGTCGGCACGTTCGTCATATTCATATTTGCAATTCTTGTCACGTATTTTTCGTGGAACAACGGCGTAGGCATGGGATTCGCCGGAGAGAAACTCGTGGCAAACGTATTTGGAAATGCGCTTCCAATATTCATTCTTGCAGCATTGTTCGCAATAGTCGGAAAAAGCATAGACTCAGTACTGGAAAAAAGAACGTTCCTGATAACCAGATATTCGTTGTATGCGATTGCGCTCATACTTGCAATGCTGGTATTGAAAACTGGTAGCGATTGGATACTGAACTATAAACCACCTTATGTGAGCTTTTCGGATTTCTTCTCGGTTCTGCTGATTGCGATAATTGCAGGTTATGTCAGCACAAATATCGTGCGAAGTATGAGAACCGACATGTTGGTTAATATGAAGCTTGAGGGAAAAGAGGTAATAAACGATCACGGAACATATATAGGAAAGGTCGTAGGGATAAACGGAATAGAGGGTTCAATTCTAGTGCAGACAATGTTCGAAAAGAAGTACGGGCTTCCATTTAATTTGATAACATCGGTCGGAGAAAATATAATAGTGAAGACGGGAATATAACAATTGCCTCTGGTTCATTGCTATGAGCCTTGGGCAGTGAGCCATGAGTCTTGCTGGTTTCGCGTTCTTGGTCTACAATCTACTACCCACAACCCATTACCTATTACCTACAATCCACCACTCAATACCCGCCACTTATCTCTTCTTCTTTTTCTGTTTTGGTTTTCCGCCATCCTTCATTGATTCAAGCAATTTCGTCTTCTCTGGACAATCAACAAGAACATGTTTGAGAACTTCCACGATATTTGAAACTGGAATTATCTCTGCTCTGCCTTTTTTATCAGGTGAGAGAATAATGTCCTCAAAATTCATTTTCGGAACCAAAACGTGTTTTAAACCGGTTTCAATTGCAGCCTCAGTCTTTGCTGTGACACCGCCAACAGGAAGAACATCTCCACGTACATCAACAGAACCAGTAAGTGCATAATCCTGCTTTACAGGAATATTAGTCATTGCTGAGATTACCGAAACTGCGATAGAAATGGAAGCACTATCCCCTTCCACACCCTCGTAGGTTTGAAGGAATTGGATGTGGATATCACTTTTTGATATATCGGTTCCCATGGTCTTTTTTACAATCGCCGAAACATTTTCAACTGCCTCTTTAGCGATTGTTCCGAGCTTTCCTGTTGCAAATACCTTTCCCTCGCTTTTTGAAGAGGCGGGCGTAACTTCGGCAACAATTGGAAGAACAAGGCCGGAAGAAGATTCTCCAAGCACAGCAAGCCCATTTACCCGTCCAACTGCAGAACCTTCGTGCATGAATGTTTCATAATCTTTTTTTCGCTCTACGAATTTTTTACCAAGCTGACCTTCGATAGAGCTGAAAACCTTTTTTGCAAGAGCTACATGCTCGCGTTCGACAAACTGAGCGCCTCGCTCACGCGCAATATCCCCAGTGGCGCGTACAAGACCACCAAGTTCTCTTAGATTTAAAGTGAATTTCTTTTTCCGGCCAGACATGCGCCGCGCTTCCTCTATAATTTCAATAACTGCATCCCGATTAAAGTGGGGGATCCTTCCATCTTTCTTGACTTCCTGGGCTATAAACTGAACAAGCCGATCTTCATTTTCAGGAGTATCGTCCATGTTGTCCTCAACATAAACCTCATAGCCCGCACCCCTTATACGTGAACGAAGCGCGGGATGAATCTGCTGAAGGTCGGGTAGATTTCCTGCGGCAACAAGAACAAAATCGCTAGGGACGGCTTCTGTTTTTACAAGAGCACCTGAACTCATTTCACTTTGCCCGGTGATGGGATATCTCTTTTCCTGCATCGCAGTCAGAAGTTCCTGCTGCCAGTGCCATTTAAGGGATGCAATTTCATCAATGAAAAGAACTCCTTTGTTCGCGCGATGGACCGCGCCTGATTCAACACGAAGATGAGGAGGGGTGCCGAGACCCCCTGAATTGCTTGCAAGAATTCCGTTTGCAAAAAGATTTCCGGATTCTGTTGTGAGATTATACACATACCCGGCACAAGTAACTTCTGAAATAGACTCGAGACGGGATTCATGCATATTTTTTGTTAGAAGTAATAAAGAACCAGAATTTGAAATAGCATCCTGAGATAAAACGATTTTTTCATTGCCTTTTAACTGTCGTGCGTCGGTATACATTCCATCAACGTAAATTTTATGTTCCGGAGTAACCAACAACTCATTTCCACAATATTTTAAGATTTTTAAGTTCCCCGTATATGGTCTTCGGTTTACGCATTCTATTCTTACTGGTTGCACCTTACCATTTTTGTAGCCAAGTGAGTATATTTTTTCAGTATAAGGCAGTATGATGCCTTCATAACCATTAACATTTCGCTCGATTAATTCTGGATATTTTTTAAGCATGCTATCTACTATTTGAGCCATCGAAACTACAGTATCTATTCCGTTCTTACTTAAGGTTATATTGGCGTCAAAAAATGATTGCAACGGATCATGTTTACAATCTCCGAGAAGCGCACCTGCCTTTGCCCCGGTTGCATCAATAAACGGTGCTGTGAATTTCTCACTATTATCAATTATTAATTTGGGATTTGCATTTTCTGTTGGCATAAACCTGCGGCTTAAGCCCTGGGTGGCACTTGAGATGATGTAAAGAAAAGCGATGCCAAAAATTCCGGCCAGAAGAAGCCATTTTATATTTTCTGCAAGATCGAGATAGAAAATTATTGCAAGAATGAATATACCAAGCAGGATTAGCATGAGGATATTGGAACCGCCGCTACCCATTCGGTCATCCAGGACCCGGCTCATACGAAAAATCCGCCTTCCCATGCCAATCAAAGGCAATGGTTTTCCAGCAGTTCCCCTTTTCATATCCAAAAGTTCTTTGGGATGAAACAACATTTTGAATTCCTTGTTCTTTTCTATTTCATCCAGTGATGGATGGGTTTTAACTGTCTTGATAAGCGGTTGATTTTCATTATTTGGATTTGGATAGGTAAGGATGTCCTCCAGTTCTTCAGCAGGCATTAGCTCTGCCATTGCTTGCGCAAGCATGCTTTTGCCTGTGCCCGGAGGACCTATGAGAAGGGCATTGCGCTTTTGTTTTGCAGCTTTTTTTATTATTTCAACTGCCTTGTCCTGACCTATGATCTGATCGATGAGTTTTTCCGGCACTGTAATCTTTTCAGTTGTTTCAAAATCACGCATTAGAATTCACCACAAAAACGACTTAATATTCAAATAATATTGACTTCTGAAAAGGCAATCCTTGGCGAAATAAGATTGTCATATGTCATGAATTCCTTTTCTATTCCTAATATTGAGTTGAAAAGCTTAAAGATGTTGCCACTGAGCATGAAACCACGAACCGGAGAGGATTTTCCTTTGCGGAAATGAAACGCAACCGGAACCTCCAGAGAAAAGTCTCCGGTAAGTGCATTTGCAGTATGGGCACCGTGCAGTGATTCCACGAGAATGAAGTTGTCTAGTTCTTTTTCAAAATCGTTGTAGTTTCCAGGACCGATAATGAGATTTGAATACCCTATACCCGGACGAGAAGAATAGGACGAACGGGAGCACGATCCGCAAGCATGTGTGTTAGACGCCCCGTCCAAGGCAGCAGTTGCACGATCATACATGAATGATAAGACCACTCCTTTTTCGATAAGTTTTGTTTCGCGAGCTGGCGTGCCTTCATCATCAAATGGAAATGACGCGGAACCGGAGGAAAGTGGAGAATCAGATAAAGAGAAAGAATCCGAGAACACTTTTCGTTGTATCTTATCCGCCAATATCCCTATTCCCTTTCGTTTCCAGTCTCCTGAAAAGGACTGAAGAAGGATTCCGAGAACACTTTTCATGGCAAATTGGGAGAAAACAACAGTGTAATTGCCGCTTTCTGGTTTTTTTGCATTAGTCATTGATTTTAACATTCTGGAGGCAATGGCACCAATCTCTTCTATGGAATCTTGCATAAACTGGCTGGAAAAATGTGAGAAACCAAAACTCTTTCCTTTCATTGCCTCTGCGTAAATAGAAAGATTGGTTGATGGATAAGAGGAGTTGAAACCTTCCGAATTTTCTATTCCGGTCTCAGAATTTGAGAATGAAACAATCACGCGATAGGTTTTCGTGTGCTTTTTTATCTGAGCCGCCACGGAATACGCCCAATCTTTTGCGTCATTTTCCCCGGCTCCGGATAGTGTCTTGTCAACTGTTCGGATTCTCGGAAATTTTGAACCGGAAACAAAAGAAAAATCAGATTGTTTTGAAAGCTGAGATAGTTTAATCGCGTTCTCCGTAGCAGTTTTTAGATTTCCGCCATGTTCATGTTCTAAAGAAGAAAAACCAATACGTTTGATTTTCACGACCCTGAGTCCGTAACCGGAGGAAATATTGGATTCCGCGGATTTTATTGAACCATTGACGATTTCAATGGAGATTCCTTTGTCGGACTGAAAGAACAGTTCAGCCGAGTCTGCACCATATGAGAGAATCTTTCCGAGCATGGAGATAAAATGAATTTACTGTTTAAAATCCTGTCGTGCGTTTTTTGGGCGACCAGGAACTGTAAAAGTCAGTGGGAGTGTAGCATCACTAAATCTAAATGCGCCTCCGTAGCTTATACCGATTACATCAACAGAAGTGAAGAAAGTGATGTCTCTCGGACCTTCTTCCAAAACAGGTTTTTTGCCGCCTTCAACTAGAGTTACAGCGAACCTCATAAATATTCGGTTCGCGGTCTATCAAACCAACCTCGGTTATAATAAACCGGAAATCCAGAGATTCCTTTCCGTGGAATCTCTATCTGTCAAAAACGGTTGTTTTTGACATCCGAAAAACTTTGTTGGTTTGATATAGCTTAGCACGACCATCAATTCTTTTTGTTTCGGGTGGTCTTCGAGTTCTCGGTTCCATAAAAGATATATGTTGTGGCAAATATTTAAAAATACTGTCACCCTGAGGATATTAACATGAAAAAAACATTCCGTGGATTTATTGCGATTGAAGTTCCGAACGACAACATTAGAAGAATCGCTCCTGTAAAAAAAGAACTTGGAGAAATTGACGGGGAGATAAAACCTGTTGAAGACGAAAACCTGCATATAACCTTGAAATTTCTTGGCGAGGCCAATTACGATGACCTTGAAAAAATAGAAACAGCACTCCACAAAGTTGCGGAAAAAATAAAAAGATTCAAAGTGCGGTTGAACGGGATCGGTGTTTTTCCGAACGAAAGTTATATTCGCGTGGTGTGGATCGGATGTGATGGGATTGAAACTGAGGGAAGTGACAGCAAAAGCAAGGGAAACGAGGATGCGAAGGATACGCTGAAGGCACTCGCAGATAATATAAACATGGAAATGGGAGAGGTTGGATTTCCAAAGGAAGAAAACACGCCTCATGTGACAATAGCCCGCATTAGGAGGAAGATTGATTTGAGCAATTTCCTGACAAAATACAAGAACGCGGAATTCGGAGAATTTGAAGTGAGCCGCATTTTTCTCAAGCAAAGCATCCTTGGAAGAGATGTGGGAAAAGGACCCAAATATGAGACACTTGTCGAAATCTCCCTAGAGTAGATTTTTAACACTTCCCTGCGAGCATTTTCAGAACCAACTAGGCAATATAAATTTGAAAATATTGGTTTTGTGTTATTGGTTCTGAAAAGATCGAGTCATGTTTTTTACTTGACTCGGGATAAAAAAATAGATAAACAAAGTTTGAGGTGCGTATATGGTAGACACTGGAAAAATTATTGAAGCATCCAAAATGCCAATATACATTTTGGTTGGCCTTGGCATCCTGAATTTTATCCTTGGTTTGATAGGTGTAGGGATTCTCGGGGCGATTTTGGGATTGGTTAGTCTTGCGGTATCCATTTGGGCAGGATATAATGCAGTAAAAGCATTCAAACTCGACCTCATGGGTGCTGGATTAGTGGGTGTAGTCGTATCAGTCGTTGCGGGAATAGTCGGAATAATACTTGCAACTATATCTGTTACGATGGCAGGATTAGGAGCAGCCGGTGCAGTAGTCGCGGTTGTAATCGGGGCTCTGATAGGATTGCCAATTGGAGCAGTACTTGGTTTGATACTCGCTCTTATAGGTGGGTTCATAGGTCAAAAGTTCTAGACACAGGACACAAAACCCTAGACTCAAGACACGGACTATACAAAATCTGAGAGGCCTAGTTGCTTAACCTTCTCGTCCTCGAAGATACTTTTTATTTCTTTTTCAACAAGTTCCAGCCTCTGCTTCAAATAGACAGGAAGATCGAATTCATCAATAATTTTCTTTGTAACTTTAAGATATTTCTCGATCCCGCCTTTGTTTATTGTCAGGATTATATTTCCTCCGCATTTTGTACATTTGCCAACAAGAGGAACCCTGCGATAGATAGTATTGCAATTCGAGCAACGGAAGCTCTGACGGGAATAAGAACGAAGATTACCATAGAGATCTGGGATGAAATGACTGAGAATTAGACGCTCGGCTGCGTCACGAACGTTTACGGCCCTTATCTTTTTTTGAAGATTAAACTGGAGGTCAAGTTTTTCAGGAATCGATTTTAGCGTGACGTATGCGGTACGTAAGTTGCCATCATGTATGCTCTCGCAATAATGAGTTATCGGAAATCCTTCAAATTTTTCCGGAGATTCTAAAACATCCTTCACTGTTTTTATTTTCACATCACCAGGAGAAGCATATTTCGTCGCGGCTTCATAGAACTCAAGCGGATAAAACCAGACAAGCTCCATGTTGTGAACCTCATCATCAACTTCCTTTGGTTCAAGGAAGGTCGTAAGAACGAGTGGAGTATCCATAGTCCCGCCGCGTGTTTCAGCAAGATATGCACGTGAGAAATTTATCAGGGCATCCATGAGAAGCATGAGGGAATCCTCGTCTCCATCGGCGTTGCGCCTTTTTGCTGTGTGAAAATATGGATGAGCATAACCAACATTAGCCTTTGTTATCCCGATTATTCTGCATAATACCCCTGCAGAAGTGTGTGGAGAAAGGCCTACTGCAAACGTGCCGATAATATCTGAAGGCTTTGAAAGATTGTAAAAAGAAGGAAGCCCATACAGGTTCACGAGCATTTCATCTATAAACTTGGTCACGCGGAAAAAATATCCCGCGCCATCCTCGGAAACAAGAACGTCCTGTTGCATTAAAGGAACAAGCTGGCTTTCGGAAATAAGCGGTTCTCCTTTATAGTCTTTGATATAACCAAGCTCTTTTACCTTTCCCAGGCTTAAACCAATCTCCTCGGGAATAAAATGAGTAAGCGGAACATCTGTTGCATCAAAACGAATCGTCCCGTCGCGGAATATATACAGATCATATTTTGCCCGAAGCAATCCTTTTTCAAGCATTTCCGGAACGCGGGTTGGATTGGATAAACCCTTTACTCCTTTCAGATCTTCTGGCATAAAGTTCCCAATTTTCTTTTTCGCGAAATCCATTGCGGAAATTATATCGAACGGTCGTTTGTCAAAGGAAACTGTTTTCACTTCACAATGTGTATCGGATGCAGTTATTGCACCGCACTTTTGGCATACTCGTTCTATGGAACACGCAGAATTGCAGTTGTAACACGAAGGCCATGGAGAAGTAGTTCCGCAATTGCCGCATTTATAACGTGCAAGCTCGAGATTCGTGCTTTGACTTCCCTCCCTTGTTGAAAGCATTTTGCACAATTTTGGAAGGCTCCGGTTTTTATCTGATCCCGTTGGAAATAAAATGTTTGGATGCCCGTCCATAAATCTCTCCTTTGCTTTTTCTGGCCGACCCATTCTTGCGCCAATCCAGGTACCTGCTTTTGGTCTGATTGTAATTCCGGAAAGCAATGAAATAACTTCGTTAGTCACTTTGTTAGTCACTTCGTTGGTAGAATTGATATCTAAAGGATTACCTGAGGGAATAACTGGGGAAACGGCCAGGGGATTAACCACTGATTTATCCCGCAAGTCAAACAACCCAAGAGATAGCAATAATGCAATTCCATCTTCACCGCCAATTGATAGAGTCTCCCCGACCACCCTATGTTCTACCAAGAGAGATTCGAGGATTTGTTTTACATCTCCATTGAAAAGTGTAAGTTGCTTGGGCGTATCTTCGTCCCAGGAAATTTTAGCCGATTTGAATGATTGTGCCAGAATGGAAATATCCGCAGTCGAAATACAATCCCACATGAATGTAAATTTAGGATTTAGCGGAACCCCCCATTTTTTGGAGAATTCAAAAGATGCTGCAGCACTTTCATAAATGTCCTTTGGAACCACGATTCCTTTGGCCGCAACTTCCTGCAGCCACCATTCCTCGCAGTAACCTGGAGGAATAAGAGGGTGATTTGATTTTGCAAAATCACCGAACGCAACAAGCATATCTCCAAGAAAAAGGATTTCCGAAATCTGACTGGAAAGTTTTTCCGCAGATTCTATTGATTCTACGCGCACGACACTTCCATCACTCAGTTTTACTACCGGCGCCTCAAGCTGACCACAGGTTGAAACCACGCAACCTTTTCCGGGTCTCTCTATCTTCATGTGAGTCCCATGCGCAAGGAAGTTATCCAATACGCGCATTGTAGCCGGATGGATATTCTTTGCCATCAGACCATTTGTCCTGCTTCTGCCATAACGAAGACGAAAACCGCCTTTTGTTGAAGGATACGCAAATACTGGCCGCCCAGCAACAAACCCTTCCAAAAAAGCATCGTCAGGTTTTATTTCAGATGTATCCGTCTTTCGTTTTATCTTGATTATCTTCTCTAGCCAATCCCATCCCAACCCAAGCTTTTTTGTGTATTTGAATAGTTTTGCAGCTTTCTGCGCAATTCCTTCGCAAATGACCAGGGGAATACCACCACGTATCCTATCAGTTTCCACTCCGGCGATTCCCCTGTGAACCGAAACCTCCATCTCTTCTGTTGGTTCTCCATCAACGCAAACCGGACAACCCATCACAATTATTCTTGTATCCTCTTCTGGAGGTTTGTATTGAAGATGCGCAACACGCGCCTCGTAAAGGATGATCTCTTCCACATAGCGCTCTACCTGAGAATCCGTTGCACGATAATCACCGACTCCAGCAACCCTGCGTGCGATGTCTGCAATGACTACGCTGAGAGCCGCCGCGGTTCCACCTGCGCTTCTTATCGGACCTGCGTAGTAAACCGCTACAAAATCGCTTCCGTCTGGATTTTTTTTCACTTTTACTTTTGCAATACCTTCTGTGGGTGCTACGAGAACACCTTCGGTAAGAATTCCAACGCTGGTACGAACCGCCTGTTCTATTCTTTGTTCAAGCGTACCCTGGAATATTTTTCCGGATGCGATTTCCTTTGTTATGTCAAATGCTATTTCTTCTCTGGATTTACCACTTTGCTCCATTTTCCGGATAACTTCTGCAACTCCTGGCGGACCTACAACTCCTTCCACCCTGGCAGCAACATCCTTCGCTATTTTTACCTCTACATCTGATTTTGGATCAAGATTTTTCATGCGCGCGGCTGATGCAACGTAGAATGCCTTATTGAGACCGTCCTTGAGGAGATCATTGTAGTCATCTATATCCATTAAAAAACCCTCATCATGAGCTCTTGAAATCCAATGTCCTTAATTTTCCTGTCTTCAAATCACATACCGGAATAAGGCATGGAGTTGGAACATGACCCTGTTTTATCTGAAATTCAGTTCTGTCCTGAAAAGTTCCTGAATTTATAAGAAGGGTCCCCCTGTATTGCGTGTAACCATTTTTGTGGACATGACCGCAATGAAGAACGTCAGGTTCCTCCTCCAAAACCATATAGTCAACTTTTTCAGGCACGATTGGATTTCCCCCATATATTGTTGAGAGGTGCCTTCTTCTGAGGTATTCAACCATGACTTTTTCAGGGTGATTGTATGAGCAGTTTGGAAGAGTTGCGATTAGTGAGTCGATAGAAGTGCCATGATACATGACGTGCTTTACACCCTCGACAATAAGTGTGGATGGATTTCCAAGGCTATTAACCCTGTCACCAACAAACTCTTTTCCAAGAGCAGGCATTGGTTCTCCACGCCTTACAGCATCGTGATTTCCAGGACATACGAAAATTTCAATATAATCAGGAACTTGTTCTACAAAATCGCGAAACAGTTCGTACTGTTTGAACACGTCCTTTATTATGAGCTCTTTTTCCTGGTTCGGATAAATTCCGATTCCGTCGACAATATCCCCGGAAATAAAAATATATTTTACTTTACCAGCTATATCGCTTGCTTCTCCCTTTCCCTGAAGCCAATCCACAAACAATTCAAAATATTTATCAAGAAAATACCTGCTTCCGAAATGTATATCAGAAAGATACACTGCAGAAACATCATTCTCCGCAAATTTGCGCTGGTGAGTTATTGGAATATCCGGCCATTCGAATTCCTTTGCAATGATATATGGTTCAAGAACCTTGCCGCTTATAGAAATCACATCATCAACAAGAATTCTGCCGGCATTTTCAAACAGTTTTTCATTGTCCCGACCTTGTCCACCATGCGAAAAGACTATTTTGAATGAACCGGAAAGATCTTCGGCTGTAACTAGAATATTTCCTTTTTTTGTTTTGGCGACTTCAATAACCATCACAATAACGCGGACTTCCTGATTTACGAATTTCTTTATATTTACCAGATCAATTAATGGAAGATTGCTTCGGCCAAGCCGGAGAATGCGTGCCAAACGTTCGTATCGGTTGCGGAAATATGCAACAAAATCATCCGCGCTGCCTGTGGTTCGCGATTTTCCGGTTACCTCTCGCGAATGAACGATCTTGAAATCAGAGGAGTATTCCTTTGCAGCCGGATGAAAAAAATCTTGGGATCGGACTTCGGTGTTTGAATTTGAAGGATTGTTCAATGAGACTGGTTGGAGTTCCTGCGAATCCTGGACATCTGTGTTCCTTATTAGATCAGGTGTTCCTGCAATTTCATTTTCTATATCTGTTAAATCAACAAAAACCTTTCCGGAATTTAACAGTCTTTTGACAATATCTTCTTTATCCTGCCGTGAATTGAGAAGACTTTCTGCCTCTAGCGAGATGCGTATTCCTAGCTGGGAAAAATTTGAAGAATTCATAATAAGCACCGCCACAAGATCAGCGTGCGAGTCAAATATAAGATCAGATTTTCATTGATTCCAACATGCTCACAACCCCCCAGATTTGGGTTCGCGCGTGAGCGGGCATGTTAATATCATCGCTTATAGAATCGATAATATAAACTGCAGCACTAACCTTAACATTGAGTTCTTCATTGGATTCGAGCCTTTGCTTGGCATCTGAAAGTGCTTTTCGTATGTTCTTTGGAATTGACGATTCATTTGAGAGCATATCTAAAAGAGAGATGGCCTCACCTACTTTGTTGTTTTGCATAGACACACCTATATCCAACCAATAAAGTTTTTCGGATTGAATACCTTAATTTTACCGTTGTTGGTTAGATAGATAGTGAACCGAATGATTTATGAGGTTCACTATAAATTGCGTTTCACGTTATTGTTTCTAAACTTGTAATATAATAAACTTCGGGCCCGATGAGATATGTTCTGTCCCAAGTCTGGGGTCTTCATCTTGAGACTTCTCCATGACTTTTAGGGTGATGCCAGGAACGGCAAACCGTTCCTGAACACTTTGAACTCATGACCGTCAGCTTAGAAGGCTTCTAGAGCTTATTAACAAACTGACTTAATAAGCCTTGCTACGCTATCCATCGCAGACCTTGCCTGCGAATCTTGAAATTCGCAATTTCAAGGCTGGCTGCGCCACGGGCCCTATAACAAATATTAATTTAGGGGACTAAATAAAAAGGTTGGTTTTTGGTTCACGGTTTTAAAAAATAAAAAATGAAAAAAATAAGTGAGGATTAGAATTCTTCGTCTTCTTCGCCACCTTCTTCATCCCACGCTTCTTCGTCAAAGTCATCGTCGTCCATATCTTCGTCCTCGTCAATGTATATCGGTCTCATTTGTCACACCCATAATTTCAAACAATTGAGGGTAATACTTACGAAATGGTTAAAAAGGGTTTTGTTAGAGCGAAAAAGGGAAAAAAATAGAAAAAATAACATTTGGACTCGGAGGGAACAACGAAACGCGCGCGAAACCGGAAACCCGGAACCGAAAACGCATTTTCTCGCACCCTCGGCCCCTCGCGTGCAAGGCGAGTGCTCTGCTTTTACGCGCCCAATTGACTAGTAAAGATTCAGGGTTTTGGGGTGAAACCCTTTTGCCCTGAATAATCCCTATGTCAAAAGGGCTCTGAGCTACGAGCCCGAATGAGAATAATATTTGGATGCAGAACAATTTTAAAAGACTGGCAGAGACTAGTTCTTATGGATGAGCGGACGAAAGGAGCACTTCAGGTGCTGTTTGCACTGATTGTGATTGCAGCAGTTTGGTATGTAAGTGTAGATATAGAAAAACTCAAAGAACTTGGATACGCCGGAGTATTCATAATTTCTTTGTTGAGTTCCGCGCTTATTTTTATTCCCGCACCGGGGTGGGCTGCAGTTATTGCAATTGGCGGAGTATTGAATCCATATATTGTAGGGGTAGTGGCAGGTATAGGCTCAGGACTTGGAGAAATAACCGGATATTCTGTTGGCGCCGGGGCATCCAACATTGTAAAAAAAGAAATGGACGGGCAGTTCAGAAAATGGAAGGACTGGATTAGAAAGAATGATTTTTTTGCGATTTTTGTTTTGTCTGCAATTCCGAATCCGGCATTTGATGTTGCAGGAATAGCAGCCGGAAGTCTTGGAATCGATTGGAAAAGGTTTTTGCTGGCTTGTGTGATTGGAAGAACCATGAGATATGTTTTGCTTGCATATCTTGGAACGCTTGCGCTCACGTATTTTTAAATCCAGTGAATTCCATCGGTCTATAGAACTGGTGATTCGTCAGTCGTTCCTGGTGATGGAATTCACTAGCTGCCAACCTGGATTGGTACGGGCAGGTTGACATGCTCGTGGACAATATTGTATTCGAACGACTCGGGTTCACCATTTGCAATCTCGTAACAAAACCCGACGTGGCGGATAGATATAAAAGAGTATTGCCCAATTATGTTATAGTTCTAAACTCTTCTAGAGCTAGAGCATTTTATAGCTAGACAGCGGGGTGGGGGAGCTTGGAGATTTTTGCGATTTAGATCGCATTAACCAAATTTCCCGCCGGGCTCATAACCCGGAGGTCGATGGTTCAAAAACTCGGAACCACATTAGGTTTGAGTTGACAGTCCATCCCCCGCTATTTTGTTTACAAAATGGTTGGTATTGAACGATTTTCAAGAGCGCAAACTCTTGGAGAAACAGAGAACGAATTGTCGTTCTCTGGAGTGCCGTTCAATCTAACCGCTATTTTTTTGTTTTGTGTTTTGAGTCTCGTGTCGTCCTGTTTATTTTCATTTCTTCATACCAGCAAAATAATCAAACTTCTCGTGTTTTAGGATATAGACAAACTCGAATTCCTTTATTATCCCGCTAAAGCGCGAGCGGAATTCGATTATTGTGTTTTGGAACTGCTCGTTGTTATTCGCATCAAACGCGATGTCGATATCGAACTTGCCGATCATTCTCAGGTAATAAGTTACATATGGGTTGAGCAGGCAGTATGTTTCCAATGCCTTTTCCTGCTCTTTTGTCATATTCTGCGTTGTTGCAAGGATTTCGAAATGCACCAAACCAAGCGTTGTTGGCTGGATGATCGCGGCGTACGTCTGGATGACCTCATCATTTTCCAAACGTTTTATCTTCGTACGTATAGTATTCTCTGTCACGCCCACTTTTTTTGCTATTTCGGTTAATGGCATTCTTGCATATTTTGACAGGATATCAAGAATGCGCATTTCTGTTTCGTCCAATTGCAGCCTTTTAGGCTCGCCGCCCAGATGGGAAAAGTGGCGATTCTCATTTTCCCCGATTAGGTGCGTTCTTGGATAGGTAAAATATTCTGGCGTAACATTCACAAAATAGTTTTTTACATGATTCGGGTATTTGTCCAGGATATCTTGCCAGATCGAGTCGAACTGCACGATGTTTTCAGCAGTGATAGCAATTGCCACGTCTATCTTGCCTCCGCAGCTTGCAACCCATCTGGTGTTTTTGTGAGAGACCAAAAATTCTATGAACGCCTTTTTCTTCGGCTCTGGCAAGTCACCTAGCTGTATCCAGACCTCATGGTTTACCAGGCCAAGCTTGGCAACATTCAGGATTGCAATGAACTGGGTAATTGTACCTTCACGTACTAAGCGCTCTATGCGGTAGTGCAGTGTTTGTTTGCTCGCCCTGACGCGCTTTGCGATTTCATTAAGGCTTCGCCTGCAGTTCTGCTCCAGCTCATACAAGATCCTTTTATCAGTAACGTCGAGCTTTATTGCCATGATTTTATATATGCTTAATAATATTTATAAAGATTGAGCTTTTGTCAAAAATTCATTGAATTATATTTATATGCACCTAACGCAGAGCTATTAACATGAACATACATACGAAAGCACATAGGTGATCTAGATGAAAACACTCGAAACAGGAAAAACAAAAACAGGAAAAATAAGAAGTGCATGCGAACGCGCACGAAATGCGTTCAGGGCAATAAATCCATTAACTGAAAAAAACCGAGATCGCGCATTGGGCGTTGCTTGTGGAGCTACTGCGTTAATAGGCGTTCCGATGGGCGTTGTCCTTACTATTGATGTAGGAAGCAGCGAATCTCCAGCTAAGAGGCTGGGGGCTTTTGGAATAGCACTTGCGACTTCCATGGCGATTGGATTATATGAAGCAGTTGTGGTCGAGAGACTTTTGAAAAAACATGAATGAAAATAGTGGGGGGTGAATCTTATGAAACTTCAATTCGTAGATAAGGAAAAGAAGAGGTTTGCGCGATACTGCCCTACTGTTGCAAAGGCAGTCCAGAGATTCAAGGATGTAGTTGAAGAAAGAAGGAAGACGCCCGAAGAGGCTAACGCTGCAGTACGAATGTTTCCTGCTGCACGTGAATTAGAAGAGAAACGGGAAGGCGTTAAGCCGGCTGATACTGTTAATGTTCTTCGGCTTGGTGCGGGGTTAAAAGACCTAACAAAAATAATCGCAAATAAATCAAATCAAGTATGCGCCTTTTCAATTGCGTTGTATACGTCCTTGGGATTATGTACTATACGCGCGGTTTTTCTAATCGGATTACCAATATCCCAATTTTTTGCTGTGGCCGCTATTGTAGGTCTTGCAACTGGCATTATAGCGATGAAAACTCTTAATAATTGCTTTAATATGAAAGAAAATAGCTCCCGCGAGATAGAAACCAAATCACCTAATAATGATTCAGCTAAGCGTGAGAATGCTGGGGATCAGGCGATATTGGCGGCTGAGGTGCGAGCGAGTAGAATGAGCAGGAGGGCTGCTGTTGAAGACGCGATTATCGCTACTGCAGAAAAGATTGCTGCTGTGAACCAAGCAAGAAGATACTATACTAAATACTAAAGGTTAACAAATCAGTTAACTTTCTGTTGATAGCGAGCTATGGCAAAATCCTGAAGTAAATCCGTTTGTTATCCTTTCCTTTATTTTCGAGCTTTAGCAATTCAATTTGTCCGACTTCCTTCAAATTCCGTACGTGCGTCCCGCCGTCGGCCTAGATATCAACACCAGGAATCTCAACAATCCTTAATTCACTGATTTGCGGTGGAAGCGCTGCAGCAAGTTTTACTACGCCATCAATTTTCATTGCCTCCTCTCGCGGAAGCGTGTAAATCTTTAATTCAACATCCTGCTTCAAGGCTTCGTTTGCCTTTGCAACGCAATTATCAAATATTGCACGGTCAACGCTCTCAAAATTGAAATCAAACCGGACTTTATCCTCTTCGATCTGGTTTCCGGTTTTGAATCAACCTGTATATATTGTACTCTAATCAATTTACCATTTCCAGTATGCCAGAAGAACAAGCATTGCAACAACAATCTGCATTGCAACAAAGCACGCAACAAGACGCAATTCTGTGGCTCCATTATGCAGCTTCATAATGAATTGCGCGAAGCCGCGAACCTTTCCACCTACTGGATGGAGTTTTACGCCGCTCCAGATCGCCCCAATCTCTGATTTTACGCCACTCTGTACCTTCACACCCTTTTCAGTTCGAATCTCCCCCCACCAGTCCCTGCTCGGGAACCTGTTTTTCAGCTTGATAAAGAAATCGATTATGTAAAGTGAAAGGATGAACGCACCGGCGCCTTCTATATTTCCGATTATCACTCCTGCTGCGAGAACTGCACCAATAGACAAGTTGCCGACATCTCCTGGAAATACGCGCGCGGGGAACAGATTGAATGGAAGAAAACCGAGAAGCGCTCCGAGCATCGGAACAAAAAGAACAAGCATCTCCACGCTTCCATTATTGAAAGCAAGAAGCGTCATAGCAGCAAATATTATGCTGCCCATGCCCGCCTCCATTCCATTGAAACCAGCCAGCATATTCGTAAGATTTGATGCAACCGCAACCCCAAGTGGAATCAAAAGCAGAGTATATGCAAGCCCAAAATCAATTGTTCCAAAAAATGGGACTAGAATTGCAGTGCTGCCGGCTGCCTTAACCGCAACAAGCGGAACCGCCGCAACAAGCGGGAGAAATGCCTTGATTCGCTGAGGGATTGAAATAAGGTCATCAACTACCCCGATAAATGCTATGGAATGAATCGTGATTAGTGCCGCAAGAACCTTTACAAGGTCAAAATTGTAGGAAAAAAACGTGTTGAAAAAAACTGCGAGCAAAACCCCTGCAGTAAACCCTGCAATTATTGAAAATCCGCCCATTTCCGCGACTTCCGGTTTATCCGGCTTGTTGACATCATTTCCGATTATGCCTGCACGTTTGAGCCTTGGAACAAGAAAATATGAGAATAGATATGAAACTGCAAATGAACCAACTGCAAGAAGAAGATAGGTGATTGGTCCACCTGCGGAGATTGGAATCGGTAGCAGTTGAGGTTGTGTCATTTTTTCACCAAATTGAACAGTTTCATTTCACCAATTTGAATATTTTTACCCCATCCTTTGAATAAACTGCATTTGAGTACATGATAATATTGTAAAGGTTGCTGTCAGTTATCTGCTCGGTAATTATAAGTACGTTTTTCGGGTCTGAAATAGATGCAGACTTGTCAAACATCTTGAGTTTTGTGAATGGAACGGATTTTACAAAACGCAAAGAGAAATCATATAGCTGGCCGTCTCCTGAAATTGAAGTTCCGTCTGCCAAAATAGGAACTGAAAGCAGCAAATCCCGATTCGCTAAAACAACGGATTGTTTTCCGGTTGCCGGATCAGTATTTGTTGAGACCGGACGAAACGCAATCATGCGCTCTCCGAACATGCTGAAAACCGAACTGGAGGAAAGAATAACATAATCATACGGAAGCTGGACTTCTGACAAAAGATCGTTTGAAGTTAGCATTATTGGACTTTTTGAGGTATGGTACATGTAGGCATTAGGGAATTCCGTTATGGCAGTCGATGCCGAATAGTCATTGACAACATCGAATCTAAATCCCTCAATCAATGCATCCGAAGGCGCAGGAACTGGAGAAATGTAAAGCGGCAACAGTGCGAAACCAGATGCAAGAGTGATGAGAAAGATCGCGATTATTGGGGTTGACGTAGATACTTGGAAGTCATAAAGAGAAAGAATAAGATAGACTATAACCACGGCAGTTGCGGAAAGCGCAATCGATGGAAGAATTTCAGAAGATGGATTAAGTGGATTAAAGGAAAGGAAAAGTGCAAATGCAAATATCAAAAGAATCCACGAGATTTTGTCCTGCGAATTAAAGAATTCCGCGAGCGGTCGTGCCGAGGCCAAAACCAAAAGCGGGATTGAAATTGCGGGACTGAAATAAAGGAGTGCGGCTCCCAATATAAACGCGATAAACTCGATTGAGATTATTTTTTTCCGCACGGTTTCGGAAAGCGCAACAATCGCGATAGGAAGAAGAATCCCAACGTTCCTGAAATTAACAACGTTGTCAGGGGAAAAGGACAATGAAGGAAAAACGAGAAGCAAACCAATGAATGCAGGAACAGCTGCTGCAAATTTCAATGCGCTTTCCTGTCTGGACAAGAAGACTGCAAACAGAAATAAAGAAAGGGCGAAAAGGGATAGTATGGATACGCCGTAAATAAAACCTGAAATTACAAATGAGGAGAAAACAACCAAAAGCGCAATTAAAAGAGCGGAGATGCGGTTTCCGAATGATGTAGAAAATAGATATGCGAGAATTCCGCTTGCAATTGCGGCAAATAAAAGAAGGGTTTTCACTCCTGCTAACTTAAATGGAGCAAGAAACAATGCGAACATTGTGCCATCGAGAAGTTCGGAATAACCTTTTTCTGAAAGCCCGGCTGGCGAAAATGCAAAGAATAAACCAAGCACGACAAGTGCAATCAACAAAGATAAGGCAATGTCTTCTTTTTCCATAAAATCTAGTCTCCTCTCAATTTTTTTATTGTTTCTTTTGCAAAATCAACATTGAACTTTTTGTTTTCCACTAGTGCATTTACAACTGCTTCCAATTCTACTGCACTTATCGCTCCGGCCTGAGTTGCGATATTTCTTGCATGAAGACGCATATGACCTCGTTGAATGCCTTCACTTGATAATGCCCTTAGTGCTGCGAAGTTCTGTGAAAGACCAACTGCTGCAATAACTTGCGCAAGCTCCTGCGTGTTTTTAACCCCAAGCAGCTTCACCGCGATTTTGGCAGTTGGATGAACTTTTGTAGCTCCGCCAACAAGACCCACTGCAACAGGTAGTTCTATTTCTCCGACAAGGTCTCCGTTCTTGTCTTTGTAATATTTCGTGAGTGGCTTATACGAACCGGTAATTGCTGCGAAAGCATGTGCACCGGCTTCCACTGCCCGCCAGTCATTTCCAGTGGCCATCACGACCGCGTCAATTCCATTCATAATTCCTTTATTATGGGTTGCCGCACGGAACGGATCTCCCGCAGCAAATGCCCAAGCATCAATTATTCCATCAACTACGTCTTCACCTTTCATCAGTCCTTTTGTGCTTTGCTCCAGCACCTCTTTTTTCCAGACTGCCTTTGCACGTGCTTTTCTGTGAATCGCAAGATTTGAGATTATTTTGAGACGTACTTTTCCTCCACTTAATTCTGCGAATTGCGGTGCTAAAGTTTCCGCCAGTGTGTTTACTGCATTTGCGCCCATTGCATCGCGGCAATCCACCAAAAGATGGATAACTAGCATTTTTCCGTTTGGGGTGTCAATTTCTCGTGTTTCTATGTCACGAAGGCCGCCCCCGAATTTTACCATCACCATCGGATCAACAGTATTTGCATAGGCAATAAGCTCTGTCTTCTTTTGAGAGATTTTCTTTTGCGCTTCCTTGATAGATGGAACTCCGACGATTTGAATTTGACCAATCATAATCGGAGGGTCGGAATCTGTTGTAAAACCGCCATTGCTTTCCTTTGCGAGTTTTGCACCATAACTGGCAGCTGCAACCACGCTTGCCTCTTCGATTGCAAATGGAACGACATATTCCTTGCCATTGATTACGAAATTTGTTGCGATTCCCAGAGGGAGGCCATGCGTTCCTATCACGTTTTCAATCATGTTGGTTGCCACTCCTAGTCCGAGCGAACCTTCTTTTCGTAAAATTGAGGTTTCTTCATCTGTAAGCCCGCATTTTTCCTTTAGCAGTCTTAGCTTTTCCTCAATGGAGAGCTTATAGAAACCTGAGAATTCTGACATCTGATATCACGAATAAAGTTATGAATGGGAAATATTAAAAGAGGTGCGAAAACACGTGCGGGTAGTGTAAAAACCAATTGGGCAAAAAAAGAGCGTAATTGAAAACACTCACTCCGAATACACTCACCTTTTCTTATACCCGAACATCTTATCGTATGTCGAATGATCTACAATATATAAAACAAAAGCCACGACTTCAATTTGATTACCGGTTAACGTATATAACATTCTCCAGNNCAGTAGCCAGTCAATTCAACACGAAACAAGTTCGGAACATTCAGGACTTTTGGGATCAGCCTGTGCGGAATCTTATCTCCATAGATTGGATTTGCCTTAAGAATTTCTGATTTTTGCTTGATCGATTTCAGAAGCTGCATCTCTTCAGAATTTGTTATCCCTTTCATCTGCTGCCCTCAAACAATACGATTGAGCTCTTCGAATTCCATTCTTGCCTGATCCTTTAGGATAACCTTAACTGGTCGTGTATCGGTCATCGAGAAAACCTCTTTGTTTTCGAGACCAATTGAAGCTTTGCTTCAATGGTCCATTTTTCGCTTCGAGCGAAAAATTGGATATTTGTCAACATTTTTTGGCCCTGTTGACAAATCATATCTCTAACCCGCCTTCTTTGAGCCTCTCCAGCTCTTTGGGGGGAACATAAATCCAAACTACACCCTTGGTAGTGATAAGAATCTTACCACTTTGCTGCAAATAATCAAGAATACGTAGAAGAGTCCCGTGCATTACCTGTTTCGGCAGCATTCTTTTTAGTTCTGCCACTTTAAGGATTTCCCTCGCTTCTTGCAATACATTCTCCACCATGATCACTGTATTCAGGGTTGGCGAATGCATTATTTGTATTTGTTCTGCTCTCATGAGTATAATTATACTGAAAAGATATATAAATATACCTGTTTTATATAAGTTGCTTATCGCCACCAATATTTGGAACCCAAGACTCAAGACAGGAGACGGCCCACAGGTCCACGTGCGGTCTGTCAATACCCTGATTCAACCGAAGAAAACGCTTCGTCTATCTTTTTGAAGACACTATCTGATTTCTGAGAATAAATTCTTCTGAAAATCTGGGAGAGCTTTCCACTATCTCCATCTCCTATGTAATATTGCCCTTTTTTACGTGAGATAAATCCGCTTTCCTTGAGCCTTAGAAGATGGTAATAAACTGCTTTTGGGTGGCACTTTTTTTCCCCGGATCTCAATTTTTCAAGAGCTTCCAGTATCTGAACAGTTGTTGGCTGTTCATTCTTAACGTGGAATGAGATAAGAACCTCGAGAATATCCAGAAGAAGCATGCGGCTTTCGTTCGGTGAGATTAATCCGAGGGAAAGCGCAAGCCAACGTATCAGGGATTTGCGGGCAAGTTTGATGTCGTCTGGCAGAGAAAGGTCCCGAAGAGTTATTTCTGATTTTATGAGCTTTGATTCCGGAATCATGATTTTGATAGCAATGCAAGCAATAAAAAGATTGCTGGGAAAACAAAAACGATGCACTATGAAAATTATCACTGATGATCCGGCAAAAATGGTTCTTACGGATCAGAATATAACCAATTTTGTTGGTGGAATAATTTGTTCTGCATTCGGAATTGTAATTGTGATTTTTTTCGGGCTTGCGAATCTTGTGTCACTGGCAATTGGGATTGTTTTAATTCTAGCCGGTGTGTATGTGGTATTAACTACAAAATCGGTTACAGTCATATTAGACAACGAACAGCGGAAATGTGATATTTTGCTTCAGAGTATTCTAAAAAAAGAATCCAGAGAATTTGCATTTGATGAAGTTAAAGAATTAATTCTCAAAAGTTATATGGGATACTCGACAAGTAATCGATCAACGAGTAATCGAAGTGGGTTTTCCACAAAGCAGGGGAAACCGTACTACCAACATAGCCTTATTTTTTCCCTAAAAGACGGGGGTGAGATTCCTCTGGAATTTGGCAGGGTATCTGCAAGCATCATGGATGTCCTGAATTCTCCTAATGAAAAAAAGCGAAAAGAAGCCAAACAAATCTCGGATTTTATTGGGGTTGAACTGAAGGAGGTTCTTCCGCCATCAGCCACAGAAATATTATCCACGTTAAAAGAGGGAATCGCTGAAGGGATTAGTAGAAGCCAGAAACCTTTGGATTCCTTGAAACAGTGAATTCTTAAACTTTAAAGTGAAATAGGAACTCATGCCAAACCTGACGCTAAGAACCCATCCTCCAGTTGTTTTCGCATATTCGCCAAACCATATAGAAGTTATAGTGCGAGTGGAGAACGACGGAAAGGAAAAGTATTGGGCAGAGGCAGATGTAAATGTGCCTGAAAGACTTTCCCTGAGTCCGGACAACAGCCTGCGCAAGGGAAGAGTGCGCATAGGAATAGTTGATGGCAGCGAGTACATAGAAAAATCCGTGCGAGTGTATGCGAATACGTACACAAATCCGCAGATGTACAGATGCACAATTGCGCTCTATTTGTATAATAAGGATGGAATAATCCAAACCAGGATGGATAAACCGATAGATATTAGATGCGAGATAAAGAAGCCGAATACATTATAGAATACGGTCTGAGTAGAAATTATAAAATTTTTATCTCCTTATCCGCCAGCAGATGCGAAAAATAACCGATTAATCCAGCGACTGCTAATTGTAATCCTGCGATTAAATAGACCAGGACGCTGAACGCGAAACACAAAACAAACGTGTGCGTTGCCCCGCGATGTTTTGGCTTTAGAATTTTAAACGCGATGAAATAGAATCCGAGGATTGCGAAGAAAATTATGAGTGGACCGAAAAACGAGCTGAAAATACCAGACGCGGAATTAAAAAAATAAAAATAAGCCGCAATTCCGAACGCGAAAACGATGACGGCTGCATCCAGCAGTTTCCTTCCCTTACTTATGTCATGATCCAAATCCGGGACAAGCGCACTTAGTGCGGAAAAAATGGAAAGAATAAGAAGTTGGGGGATTTGAACCGCTTCGCGGATTGAGAAAACAAAATAAAATATGGCAAGCGAAAGGAAGAACGCGATTAATGTGTGGGATTTCCAGTTCATGACATCAAAAATAATGATCATTTCATATTCTTAAACGCACCGAGACCGATTTTACTTATCACTATCTTTCCATCCCTTACATCGCTTATATCCGTCCCTTTTTCATACCTGCCAAAATCTCCGTGCTGCCAGAAATAGGGCGTTCCATAAGGATCTTTTCTCTTGTCAATAAATGCCTTGAACCTAAGGCGCTGGAGGTTATTGTTGAAAACAATTTCGGCATCAAGGAACTTTAGAGGAAGCTGAACACTGAAAAATGAATCTGTATCAAGCTTTGGCTTCAGCATGCGGATGATTTCTTCTATTTTCTCATGCCCGTGTGGAACGTCACCCCAGTTGGTTTTGTCCCTCCAGTCTCTGGAACTGCGAAACATTGAAAATGCAATCGCGGGAATTCCTTCAAGAACTGATTCCCAGCATGCGCCAAGAGTCCCGGAACCAAGCAGGCTGTCCATTCCACAATTATCCCCGAAATTTATTCCAGAAAGCACAAGTTTGGGTGGCTCGACTTCACCGGAGAATAATGAAAATAGAACGCAATCAGCTGGTGTTCCGCTAAGCTCTCCCACTGAATCCGCGACCCTGTGAAAGCGAAGCGGCTTGTGAAGCGTAAGGCTGTTTGAAACTGCGGAACGCTGACGATTGGGAATGACGGCATGCGCCTTTTTGTCAATCTTTTTTGCGACTTCAAGAAGCACACGAAGCCCTTCAGTGTAGCCATCATCGTTGGTAATGAGAATTGTCATATTAGAAAATAAAGGGGAAAAGTTAAATAGGAATTGCTCAGAGAGCACGATACATTTCCTATAAAAACCAGTGAACCGATGAAACTAATTCTGGACAACGGTCGGAACCGGCTCTACAAAAACAGGATGCTCTAACTGCAGACTAATCTCGCTGGCGTCAATCAGATTCTCAACACCAAGCATATCTGTCATCTTTACATTTCCAGAAATTTCACCTGGTAATGTTCCGAACCATAATGCATAAAACAATTTGCCATCCACTATGAATTTATATTGCCCNNACCTTTTAATTTTGAAGATATTGTTCTTATGGTAGTAACGAAAAGTCGTGGCTCACCATTAAGATCGAACGCCGCTGAACTGCCAATTACGTCGTTATCCTGGCCGATCAAGTCAATGAAGATGCGATCTACCCCATTTGCAAAACCAATAACCGAGGTCCTGAAGTACCATGCAGCCTGAAATTCCTGACTTTGTGCGGGAAAAACCATTTTGTTTTGAGGCATTGGACCGCTCTGCGGATTAGATGGAAGCGATTGCTGCGGGGATGGCTGTGATTCTGCGGGCATTTGAAACGATGGTGAAGATGGGGTTCCGGAATAAGTACCAAATTCGGTAATCCAGATGGGTTTTTTACCACCGTTTTTCTCCATCAGACCATTGAAGAAATTCAGGTTATACAAGAAAGATGTGGAATCCAATTTTGCACCGCCTCCGGCACTCCGTTCGGCATTCGAATGGAGATTGAAGTAATCAAGGTATTGCAATCCGCCTAATTCAAAGAACGTTCTCCAAAAATCTTTCCAGGCAGCTACCTCGCCAATGCCGGAAACTTCGAGCGCACCAGCGTTCAACACCTTTGCTTGCGGATCGGCTTTCTTGATCGTCTCGAAAGAGAGCTTCAATAATTTCACGTAATCTTCAGCATTGTTTGCAAATCCTCCACATTCTCCCTCGACCTCGTTCCCGATTTCCCAATAAATTACCGTTTCTTTATAGCGCTCAACCAGCTTAGACAAAAATTTTTCATATTCACTCCAGTCGTTTGGAGTACCGGATTTGTAATCGTAGTAAGCAAAATCCAACGCCTTGCACCTTGGGTTCGCCTGGGTGTTATTTTGGTCCCAAACCGCGAACGGTTGTACTACGGCCGTGAGTTTGACTCCTGATTCGCTAGCCGCTTGGACAACCATGTCGGTTAATTCCCAGTTATATTGTCCTTTTTCCGGCTCGATAACATTCCAGGTAAAGTAAGCTGCGACTTCTCTATTCACTGGAAAATTTGCTTTTTTAATAAGGACTGCACGTTCCTTGGAAACTGATCCAAATGAGTTTTTCAATGTTTGATAAGATACCGTATCTTTCCTGAATCCTGACCATCCTTTCTGAATATTTTTAACGACCTTTGCATTCATTGCAGCGTCGTTGATATTGTACGCCAGTAAGGAACCAAAAATGCCTGTATTCTCCCCTATATTCTCCGGGTCTGGTAGTTTATTTGACGGGGTAACTTCTATTGCGTTCGGCACAGCAGATATATTTAGAGAGGTAGCATTCATTGTGAATGATTTTTCACTAGGACCAGTATAACCGATCATGAGAAGTATTATTCCAATCAAAAGAAATATTAATCCAATCAAAATAGCAAAAATCAGAGACGTATTCATGCTTCTAATTCCATGAAAAATTACTTAAACACTATACTTACGGTTCTTTACTAATTCGCTTTGCTCACGGACTCAACCTCACCCTATCTCTTGGAAACAACACACATTCGCGAATATTATCCTGGTTTGTTGCCTTCATTGTAATCCGCTCGAGACCTATAGACCAGCCTGCATGTGGTGGTGCACCCATTCTGAAGGCATTCAGGTAAAATTCAAATTTGTGCGGATCAAGACCACGGCTCTGCAATTGTTTTTCAAGTAAATCAACCTTGTGGATTCTCTGCGCACCACTTGCAATTTCCAATCCCTTATAGATAAGATCAAATGCATGGCAGATTTCCGGATCTTTTTCACTTGGCATTGAATAAAACGCACGGGCCTTTGTTGGCCAATCATAGATAAAATAAAGATCCTCTCCAAGAATCTCGCTTATTCTTTTTTCCGCTTCCTTGGAAAAATCTTCTCCCCATTCCATTTTGAATCCGTGGCGGTTCAGCTCTTCAACAAGACTGGAATAGGTATGGCGGCGGATTACTTGCGCCGGAGCAAGAGCACCCAGTTTGTGCAGCATGTGCAAAACAACGATTTCCAGATAATCCATTGCAATCTGATGGTCTGCAAAACCCATTTCGATATCCATCTGGACGACTTCGTTTAGATGAGTTGTTGTGTTGTGTTTTTCCGCACGAAAGACGGGGGTGGTCATAAACACCCGATCAAGTCCGCCTATAACCGCAAGCTGTTTGTAAAGTTGTGGGGATTGGACAAGATACGCCTTGTTTTCAAAATATGCTATCGGAAAAACATCTGTTCCGCCTTCAGTTGCCGCTCCGGTAATAGATGGTGGGTGGATTTCAGTAAAACCAAGTTCAAGCAGCTTTTCACGAAATGAATTTGCAAGAACGGATTTTGCCTTGAATATGTTCAGTACTCTTGGATTCCTCAAATCCACATAACGGTGGTCAAGTCGCGTGTCCAATTCAGATGGAACAACTCCGCTTGGATCTACTGGCAGTTTGCGCTCAACCTTGCCTAAAAGCTGAAATGAAATAGGAACCAGCTCAACACCATCCGGCGCGATTTTGTTTTCCTTTACTTCTCCTTCAAATGAAACCACGTCCTCGCGGTTAACGGATACCGAATCGAAAACCGCATCTGGAACAACTCCTTTTTTCAGTGTAACCTGCATTGTGCCGCTCTGATCCCGGACAATAACGAATTTCATCTTGCCGATGTCACGCACCTCGTGCACCCATCCGGAGATAAGAACGCTCTTTCCCTTTTCCTTTTTCGCATCTGAAACGTAAATTCTCATAAGAATCAAATTGAATATTGCGACAGGGGATTAAAAGGCTAATGCTACTCACGCCAGCACATGATTTATAATTGTAATTAGTTACATACTATGGATATGGGAAATTGTCAGAGAACCGTTCATTTCATACCAACCCAAGCGAACATGCTTATGGTCAGTAAATTGATGGACGAATGTGCAGGCAATAGCAACGGTAATGGACGCCAAGCTATTGGAAAGACTGTGCGATTCGTTCCTGTAGACTATCATGAACTTGCTACACTGGGACAAGAAATAGAAGTCCTTATTTGGGGGGAAGGGACGCAACACCAGGCTTCATATTTTCTTGACAGAATAGGAACAGAAGAAGGCGGCGCAAAGGCATCTGTTGATGCGCACTTTGATTTCCAGGCGGTGTTGGGTAAAAACGGGTTGTCACCGGTTGAAGGAATCTATGAGCCGCTTACATGTGCAAACCACTNNGATGGGAAAAGAAATAAAGATTGTAATACCGAAATCAAAAATCCCAAGCAATCTTGAGGCTCTGGAACGAATTACCAGAACTATTGCAGATGGCATTGGTGAGAAATATGACGAAGACGACGTCAGAAAAGTTATTGAAAAGTTCAGTCTTATTGGAATTGAAGGTGCGCAAAACGGCGCGCTTGTTGGAGTTGAGCACTTAACCGTGGATTGCGACGCAATAGAGTGCTTTCCATCAATACCAAAATGGATATTGAATGCAGAACAAGGATTCTCAATAGAGCAGGTTGTCGGAGTCATACGCAGGCTTAGGGAAAATGGACAAACTGTTTTTGATTTTGGCGGATTGATGAAGAGTATACCGGATTTTCAGGTTGTTGAACTCCCACAGGGATTTGTTCCGAGATTTTTGGAAACCGAAGACGCAGTTGAAATAGCACTCCACGGCGCTCTGGGAAAAATGCGGGAATTGACACAGGGAACCGTAGACCGTGTCTATACCTATGCGCTAAATTGCTATGAGAAAATGATTAGGGCATATTTTGGATTGGAGTAGACTATAAAAACTGCCTCACGAAAAATCCTAACAACAGGAGAGGGATAAGATAGCGGACCAGGAAAAGGAATGGTGCAACGAATTGTTTTGGCAAATCCGCACGAACATGCTTTTCAAGACCCTTATATCCATGCCCAAGATAAAGCACAAAGAAAAGAACAACAAGCGGGGAGAAATGTCCGACTATTTTTTCATCAAGGAACCCAAGAACGCTCAAACCGTCAATCTTCAGACCAAGCGGGGAATAACTCAGCGCGGATGGAAGCATCAATATCGCAAGCAGACCGAGCAAAATCAATGATGCGCGTTTACGATCCATTCGGAATTTTTCCTCAAGATTGCATATTGTAAGCTCTGACATTGAAACTGCAGAAGTTGTAGCAGCGGCGAACAAAAGGAAAAAGAAAATGGGCATCAAAAATCCGCCATATGGAATCTGCTGGAAAGCAAGCGGCAAAGATTCAAATGCAAGCGATGGCCCTGAATCCGGAGCAATTCCAAATGCAAAGACAAAGGCAAAGACCACAAAGCACGCGATAAGGGAAACTGCGGTATCCGCGCATGCAATCGCAAATGTTGATTTGAACAACTCTTCCCGCTTGCGCAGGTAGCTGCCATATGTGAGCATTATTCCATAGCCAATGCTGAGTGAAAAAATCGCCTGGGAAATTGCGACAATCCATAGGTCGGAATTGTTTAACAACACTGATGTATCTACGCTCGTATAAAACGCAAATGCCTTGTCAAGATTCTTGAAAGAAAGCGCATTTGAGAGAAGGACAATTAAAGAGACAAACAACAGCGGTGGAAGGAAAAGATTCACTTTTTCCAACCCTGCCTTGATATCAACCCGTGCGATGAAAAACTGGATTAACACGACTATTACCGCGAAAATGAGAGAAAGGTAGGTTGATGAGAATTGAGAAAATGGGATGAAAACACCAAAAAGAGATAGAAGAAAATACCCGAGTGTCCATCCAGTTACTACGATATAATATGAAAAAACAATTAGCAGCATCGCGAAATTGACGTAATAAAACAGGGAAAACTTTTTGCTTATCTGTTCGCAGGCGCGCAATGCAGAGCAGGCAAACGCCTTTCCGGCTATGAACTCCAATAAAAGAAGCGGGGCGCCGATGATGGCAACCGCAACCAGGTATGCAGCAATGAATGTTCCGCCCCCGTTTTCTCCGGCAAGGTAGGGAAATCTCCATATATTACCGACGCCGACAGCAGAACCTATCGCGGCAAGAAGAAATACGAAATGAGAAGACCAATGGGCATGGTGATTGTGAGGGGCCTTGGATTTATGGTCTTGAATCCCGTGTATCTCGTTTTGCGTTGTTGGAGGCATTGAAACATATGCTCTAGGAATATTAATAAACTGATTTTCCGAATATAGACTGTGAACATTTTCCGAAACTCTGGGTCAGAAAATCTTATTTTCAAGGATGAAAGCGTTTTCAACGCAGACTATTCTCCAGAGGAAATTAATGGGAGGGAAAAGGAAATCCGCGAAATGGCCACGGCATTCAAGACAGTGGAACGAAAAACGCGCATTCCAAGTATGATCTTGAACGGACCACCCGGAACTGGAAAAACTTGCTGTACACGATATGTATTGAAGCAATTGCAGGAATACACGCAACGCGCGATTATAATATATATAAACTGCTGGCAGAACGGAACAAGGCATTCTATATTGACTAGAATTTTGGAAGGAATTGACCCGCTTACTCCGCAAAGCGGCATGACCGCGGACAGGATTATCGACAAAATAGGGACCGTATTGAAAAATTCAAAAAAATCCGCAATCGTAGTGTTAGACGAAGCAGATGCGCTCATGCAAAACAATGAACATGTTGTGTTTTACGATTTGTTGCGCGCTTCAGAAACCATAGGAACTGAGATTTCCGTAATCTCGATAACAAATAATCCAGAGTTCGTAATTGCACTTGACAAGAGGATAAGGAGTTCGATGGCACAGATGTCAATCAAATTCAACCCATATTCCCCAGAAGAAATGAAGAGCATACTTACGGAAAGAGCAAACCTGGGAATTCACACCAGCGCATATGACGAGGATGTAATCGGAAAATGTGCTGCATTTGCCGCAAAGAATGGCGGGGATGCGAGAATAGGAATAACTCTGTTGTGGCTTAGTGGACGAGAAGCAGAAGCAAAAAACGCGGAAAAAATAACAACGGATTATGTGGAAGCTGCAAAACAACATATTGCCACAGTTATTGGAGATACCAGACAGAATCAAAGTGACCAAAGTGGGTTGGAAAAACGAATTTTAGAGATACTCGTGAAGGGAGAACTGGAAAGCACCGAGATCTATGAGAAACTTGGCATCGCGGAAAGAACCGGAAGAAGACATCTTGAGAAAATGGAATCCGCAGGTATCATTGAGAGTAGAAGAGCAGAAGAAAAGCGTGGAAATGTGAGAATATTCAGGATAAAAAAGAAGTGAACGTGCTGCTCTCGGCGCAAACTCGGCTTTAAATACCTTATCCTACCTAAAATTAACTATGGGTTCAGACCTAACAGTAGGAGACATAATGACTAAAAGGGTCATATCAGCACCTGCCAGCGAAAAGATTGGCGAAGTAGCAACGCTCATGAAAAAACACGGCATAGGTTCCATAATCGTAACCACTGACAAGGAAGGAAAACACGCCGTTGGAATAATCACTGAAAGAGACATCGTTGGAAAGATCATCGCGCAGGGAAAGGATCCTTATAAGGCTACTGCAGAACAGGCAATGTCAAAGCCGTTGAGAGTGGTTCGCCCAGAAACGAACCTTGAGGAAGCGGCAAAGGCGATGAAAAAGAATAAGATAAAACGATTGCCAGTAGTCAATGAAAAAAATGAGCTTATAGGTGTACTAAGTGAAGGGGATATTATGAGAATATTCCCGGCAGTTATTGACCTGATAGAAGAGCAGGCAGCTCTAAGATAAATCACGCTCATGGATAAATGCTGTGCATGGATGGCCCCCCGAGGTAAAACCTATGAAAAGGGCGTCAACAATGCGCAGCAAATCCAAAATGTTTCCTACTAATTTTGCGACGAACCCGGAGAGTAGCTGGGTATGCAGCTATATGTTAGGATAACTCCAAGGTCAAAGAAATTCCGGATAACACTGGTTAAATTGCCCGATGGTTCAGAGGAAGTGCGGATAAACATAACTGAAGAACCTGAAAAAGGAAAGGGAAATGCGGAACTTGTGAAACAACTTTCCAGAATAACCTGCGGAAATGTAATGATAATTCGCGGTGCGACTTCCAGAAAAAAACTGCTGGAGATTGATGGAGATGAGCAACAGATACTCGAAGCCATTAGAAAAGCAGCTTGCCACTAAGAGACTTGCCCAATTTATGAAGAAATTGTGTGAATCGCTTGTGTTGGTGGAAGGAGACCGGGACAAAAGGGCACTTGCAATGCTTGGATGCGAAAACCTGTTCACGGTTTCGGGAAAAACCCGCAGTGCATGTGAAAAGGCGGCAGCCACTGGTGCTGGCCATGCGATAATCCTGACAGATATAGATGACCGTGGAAATGAACTTGCGCTTGAAGTGCGCGAAGAACTTGGAAGATATGGGGTGAAATGTGATATTGAATTAAGAAAAACAATTGCAGGCCTGCTGGGTATCAGATTTTTTGAGGATATGGCGCAGGCTTATGAAAAATTCATGAAAGAAATGGCAGAGTAAGAGATTATGTTTGATTTGTGAAGGAAAGAATAGAAAAATAAAAAAACAAATGAAAAATTTAGACAAGAAAAAATTGAGGTGAAAATTATGGCGATCCGCTTGAACTGCGGTTCATGTCTCGCCATAATCTAAATAGTAAAAAATTGAGGTGAAAATTATGG
>DUGF01000106.1 GCA_013331535.1 Microcaldota archaeon
CTTTAGATTCCGGCTGCAAATCAATCTCTTTCACATACAACGAGCCGACAATTTTCACTGAATATGCGTTGGACATAATGAAAATCGGAAAGCGGGTCGGTTTGCGGTTCATCTACGTTACAAACGGGTACGAATCGCGCGAGTGTTGGGACGCGCTTGCACCATATCTTACTGCTGCCAATATCGACCTGAAGGCATTCAACCAGAATTTCTATGGAAAACTGTGCAAAGCGAATTTAGAACCCGTGAAGGAATCCATTCTTTATGTTAAAAAGAAATATCCGAAAATGTGGATTGAGATAACAACCCTTCTTGTTCCTGGCTGGAATGATGCCGAAAGTGAACTATTGGAAGAAACGAAATGGCTCGCGAAAATAGACAAGTTCATGCCCTGGCACGTAACCGCTTTCCATCCTGACTATAAAATGCAGGATGTGGAACCAACAAAACCCGAGATGCTCATGCACGCCAGAGAAATCGGGCGCAGTGCGGGTCTAAATCATGTTTATTGCGGAAATCTTGGTTTCAGTTATTCAAATTACGAAACAACAGTATGTCCAAAATGCAAGAAAGAGTTAATAACCCGGGCTGGTTTTAGTATAACTAACAATAATATCATTGATGGAAAATGCAGATTCTGCAAGGAGAAAATTTCAGGAGTATGGATATAAATTTTTGGAGTATGGATATAACATGAAGCGCGAACAAGAAGATGTTATTCTGCGTCCTCCTGCAGTTGCCGGCATGTTTTACCCGGATGATCCGGAAGAACTTGAAGACATGATAAAAGGATTTGTGGAAAGGGCAAAGGAAGAAACCATTCCCGGAACTCTTCGCGGGCTTGTTGTTCCGCACGCGGGTTATATCTATTCCGGGACAATTGCAGCCGTAGGGTATAAACTTCTTGCGCAGTATGCAAAACACGCGAAAAATATCTTTTTATTCGGTCCTTCCCATCATTCATACTTCAACGGGTTGGCCGAATCCGGAATGAATGTATGGGAAACTCCTCTCGGAAGAGTTAACGCAAATCAAGCGCCAGAAAATCTCAAAAAAAGCAAATTGGTTTCACTAAATCCAGCAGCACATGCGCCAGAGCATTGCCTTGAAGTGCAGTTGCCATTCCTTCAGACGATTCTCGGACGGAATTCTTTTTCAGTTATTCCGCTTCTTACCGGAGATGTTTCAGCCTCAACAGTGGCAAATGCAATTGAAGATGATTTTGACAAAGGCAGCGATTCGTTTTTCATTGCAAGCTCTGATCTGAGCCATTACAATCCTTACCAGCGGGCAGTGGAACTGGATGGAATTGCGAACAAGGCAGTTCCGGCCCTTGACATACTCACAATGCAGGCACGCGGAGATGCGTGCGGAAAATCCGCAATTTTAATATTAATGTACCTTGCAAAGCTAAAAGGATGGAAAGGAAAGTTTCTGGAATATAAAAATTCCGGGGATACGGCAGGGGATAAAATGCGCGTAGTTGGTTATGGCTGCTATGCGTTTTACAGTTCCGAAGGGGACTGAGAAGATTGAGGCTGCAGCCTCAGGATTTTACAGTCCCTAGAGGACTGGAAAGCTTGAGCTCACGGCCTCATGATTTACGAGGAGGAATAAATATGGAACTCATGATATTTTCTACGGGCGGAACAATAGACGATATAGATGTAGATAACGCGATAACGCGGCCTAGGGAAACACATCTTCCAGTTGCTTTCAAACAAGCGAGAATAAGTGACGAGGTTGCAGTGAAAAGAAAAATATTGATGAAAAAAGACAGCAGGGAAATAACTGATTCTGATCGCGAGCTGATTTCAAAAGAATGCAAAAAATGCAAAGAAAATCACATACTTATAACCCACGGAACTTTTACAATGGCAGATACTGCCTCATATCTTGGAAAGAGAATAAGCGATAAGACAATTGTCCTGACAGGTTCAATGTTTCCACTCACCGAACCAAAAAATGATGCGGAATTCAATTTAGGTGGGGCGTTTATCGCAGTCCAGCTTTTGCCACCTGGAGTATATGTAGTGTTCAATGGAACTGTATTCCAGTGGTATAATCTCAAGAAGAATATCGACGGCGGTTATTTCGAAAGATTATTCTAAGGTGCGAGTATAGGTGCGGCCATGTCCAACATAAATTCGGAAATTAGTGCGGAAATCCAAAAACTCAAAGAGCGAAACGAGCGCGTAGAATTGGACAAGGCATGGGAAACCAGCAAAATCCGGCGCGGGCTTCTCGCAGCGGCTACATATTTCGTGGTAGGTTTGTTTATAGTTTCCATAAATGCACCGAATCCGTGGATAAACGCGCTTATTCCCGCTGGCGCATACGTATTGCAGACGCTTACCCTCCCAGTTCTGAAGAAGTGGTGGAGTGAACACAAATACAAAAAATAAGAAATCTAAAAAAGAGAAATAATAGCTGAATACTATGTTTGACCCAGCATTAAGTAAAGCGTGGAAAGATGCCTGTAGAGTTCTGTTCGGTCAGGAGATAGGCGAACTTTCAGATTATAGTGATTGGCTTGCAGAAATGGTTGATGCCCCAATAGTAAAAAAATCAAGCATTTCTGGAAAAGAAGTTATTCATTCAAGGGCAGACTATTCTGAATCTGCCAGATCAATAAGTCTTGAAGAAATAGACATCGGAAAAAAATTTGAGCCGCTCAATATAAACGAAATAAAAGATATTGATAGTATAATCGAAGCAATTCAGGATAGAATTTTTTATACTGGAAATATTATACTTGGTAATTCAAAGGAAGTACAAAAAAGTTCGAATATCAATGACAGTTTTTACGTGTATAATACAACGCTTTCTGGGAATTCGAAATACATGGCTTTTTGCACCCTTGCCAGGTTAGACTCATATGGTTTTGGGGGCAATGCTTTCAGTCAATGCGATTTCTGCATCAAATGCCATGAACTTACGCGCGTAAAAAGATCATTTGAACTGTGGATGAGCCAGGATTGCTCTGATTGTTATTACTCGCATGGATTGAAGAACAGTTCAAATTGCTTTTTTTGTTTTAACCTGGACAATGCGCGGTACACTATAGGAAATTTACAATTGCCACCCGATAAGTATACTGAACTGAAAACCAAACTGGTTTCGGAAATGTTGGATGAGCTAAAACGTGAAAAAAGAGTGCCCTCTCTTACTGAGATCGTGCAGGATTGCGAGGGTAAGATACTTTTACCACCAAGTACTTCAAAAGTTGCAGTTAAGCAACCAGTCGACCAGAAAAAAATAGATGGGGAATTTGTCAAGACTTTTGAAATATTATTCAAAAAAAGACCATCAAAAAACATTGACGAATATGCACCTTGGTTGTCCAGGCATGTGAGAGGATTTGAAAGGTGTAAATCTGCAGCAAGTGGAAGCGACGTATTTCTTGCAAGATATGGAAATTATTGCGATTTACCCAAGAATCGCCTTTTGACCTTAGATGAAGCAAAGGGAATTGGCCAGACTTTAAAACTAACTGCTGAAGAAGTAAACGGCATTAGTTTCAAAAACATCGGTAAGACCATCGGAAAGATCGCATTTTTCAATACAGATATTCAGGATGGGCAAAATGCAAATAATTTTGAGTGTACAATCACGATCGATGCATTTAACTGCCATAGATCAGTATGCAGTGTCTATTCCAAATTTTGCGCGTATTCTTTTTGGCCAAGGAGTTCACAACACATTTTTGGCGGAGATACTGTTTTTGATTCAGCCTTTTGTATCAATAGTTATAATTCAGTAAACCTCCAGAGATGTGTGGAAATGGACGGCTGCAATAGCTGTTCTGACTCTTATTTTTGCCACAATTGTGAAAATCTCCAGAATTCGATGTTCTGCTTCAATACAAAAAACAAAAGATACGCAATAGGCAATGCCGAATTGGAACGAGAGAATTATACAAAAATAAAAGAGGGCATTCTGGAACAAATCTGCCAGGAACTCGAAAAGAGTGGAAAAAGTAAATATGATATTTTTAGTCTGGGATAAAAAATAAATCATTCTCTTCCAGTGCTAGAAAATAGCACTTAGAAGAAACGTAAGGAATTAAAGCAAGCACAGACTTTTCTTAATTGGTCGTGTATATGTCCGAATCAACTTTCACAAAACAGGAACGTGCGTTTCTTCTAAAGCTCGCACGCAGAACCATGGAGCATTACCTTAAAACAGGACGAAAGCTCGATGTGAACCCGGGTGAGTTGCCATCTGCCAGAGTTATTGAGGACGGTGCCGCATTTGTTACCCTTTATATCGTTCGTGGAAAGAGCAAGCACCTGCGCGGTTGCATCGGAACCCTTGAGGCACGCAGACCGCTTGTGATGGACATAATAAACAACGCGATAAACGCTGCATTTGACGATCCGCGTTTCCCTCCCCTCAAACGCGAAGAGCTGCCAAACGTAAGAATTGAAATCTCCATCCTTACCGAACCCAAGCCACTTAAAGTAATTGATAAGGACGACCTTCTCCGCAAACTGGTGCCGGGCAAGCATGGAGTGATAATCCAAAAAGGTTTTGCAAGGGCAACGTTTCTGCCAGTCGTATGGGAAGAGCTGAAGAAAAAAGAGGAATTCCTTACGCATCTCTGCCAGAAGGCAGGGCTTTATCCAGACGAATGGAAGGACACAAGGGAAATGAGATTTTTTATCTACGAGGCAGAGAAGATTGAGGAAGATTAAATATGAACAACATATCTTTTGAGAATTTGATAGAATACCTGCTTTCTCTTAATCCCCTATTCGTAAAAGAAATCGAAAAACGAAGAAAAGAATATGGAGCTGGCAAAACCGTTTCTCTGGAAGAATTGAAAAAAGAAATGAAGCGTTAATGTATTCTATAGACTTTACTGAATCTACACGAAGAGAGTTTTTACCCTGATTTTGCTATTTCCAGGCATTCCCCCTTGGTTAGCGTGCGGACACGACGCTTTGCAAATTCTTCCGGCGCGACGAGTTCCGCATGTGCGTGCTTCAGCGCATTTCTCACGCTCTGATTCTTATGCTGGAATAAAATTCGGATTATTTCCTCTTCGTGTTTTGTTATTTTTGTTCCGCTTTTCGTTTTCCGCAGAATTATCATCATGGAATCAACTTTAGGAGCAGGAGAGAAAAGATGTCTTGGGACTTTCTGAACAAGCTCAATTTCAAACGCGAGTTGTGCGGTTACACTCAATCTTCCGTAATTGCTTTCATTCGGCTTTGCAACCATCTTCTCTGCGAATTCCTTTTGGACTATAAGAACCGCTCGTTCGAATTCGTAATCCTTCAAACGAAATATTATCGCCGATGAAATGTAATATGGAATATTCCCGATGACAATGTCAATGCTTCCGTTTTCGTCTCCGATATCGTGCGGCTCAACTTCCAAAAAATCCGCATTAATAACCGCTACGCGCTGATTTCCGCCAAATTTTTCTTTTAGAACCGCTGCGAGTTCCTTATCTTTCTCAACAGCGAGCACCTTAAGCGCACCACCCTCAACAATTTTCTCGGTGAGCCGTCCGTCCCCTGCGCCGATTTCAAGAACCGTTCTACCCCCCACCTCTCCAATTCCTACCTCCTTCCGTAATATATTTGCATCTCGGAGAAAATTCTGGCCAAGGTATTTTTTTGGTTTCATTTGTCTCGTTTGAACTGTTTGTTTATGAACGTTTAAACTTGTTTGCCTTAGAGATTCGTGAATATCTAGGTTTGAACTGTGGAAGAAAATATGGAACTTGATAGGTTATAACAAAAATCAAGAATCAATACGAATTATTCCTCCGCGTTTGGTTAGCAGCTTCTCGACAGATTCTGGGTCGTCTAAATTAACGTAACTGCCTTCCACCTTTGCATTGTTAAAATTTGTTATAAATTTCAAAAACCTTGCAGCATTTTCTTTTGTCATCAAAATATAACTTGGATGTCCAACGCGACCAAATCTGTATATGTCGTAAAAATTATCAAAATATCCGTTCTCACATATAAAACTGCGCAAATCTTTGCATTGTTCTTGGAATCCGATAGAAATTAATATATAATTTTTTGCAGGCAGGATTTGCACCCAAGATGGTAACCACCAGAAAATCTTGATGCGATCAAACAACCCCGTAGAGAGATTTTTTATCTCGCTGCTATCAAAGTGGACAGTTAATTTCTCACGTGCAGGACTTAATAGAAATGGGATGTAGGCTCTCACGATAGTTACAAACAAAAGCGGACCTAGACTAAACACCATAAATAATAATAAAAACCTGAGAGGATCCTTATAAACTACTGCCACAATTAAGCCAAAGACTAATCCAACAAAGGCCAGAATTTTGGCAACTTTTTTATATGGAAAAAATAGATCTTCCAATTCAGAATCACTGCAGTCAAGCATCTCTTTCTTACTTAGTCCGCAGAACACCTTTGTTTCACTCATTTTTTCCCCTCCGCAATCAGCAAACCGTCAATTATCCCATACGCGTAATTCGCCGCCCCAAATGCGGTGAAATAATCCGTCTTCTCAAAATAGTGCTTTGCATCCTTGTAATAATTCTCTGCCCACTCGTACACTGCGCCATGTTTCTCAGCAAAACCTAGCTTTTGGAACTCAACAAGTATCTCCTTAAGTTTCTCAATGTCCTTATGTGCTCTTTCACGTTCGTCCATCAAAGCCATACATTTAATAACCTTACAAGAGAATATAAACTTAGCTTTCTATTTAAAGTTAGCTTTCTTTTTGTTTGATTATAACGAGTGATACTGATGGATAAAACTCACGATTCAAGACCCGAGCTTCAAGACACGAAACCGTCTAAACGCGAAACCGGCAAACTCGTAGAGCCAGGCACATACCTAGCCGGTGCAGAGGAAGTACTTCCGGGCCGGGGCACCTTTAGCGAGAATGATGAGATTTTTGCTGCAACATTTGGTCATGTAGCATCAACTTCAAAAGATGCAATTGTTGATTCAAAGAAGCGCATTCTTAAGATAATCGTGGGAACAGATGTTTACGGAATTGTAACCAACGTTATGGATAGTAAGGCGCTTCTTCAGATTATTCCCCTAAGCGATGATAAAGATGCGAGATTTCCTCCTTCTGAAACCGCAGTGCTGAAAGTATCTTCTATTTCTCCATCATTCATCCGTGATATCCGTGATGGAATACGTATAGGCGACATTGTCCGCGCAAAGGTTTTCTCCACGCGCGATGGAATGGAAATAAGCATGCGTGAATCAACAGAATATGGCGTCATAAAAGCCTTCTGCTCAAGGTGCAGGCATAACATGATTCTTAAATCTGGTGGTCGTCTTATGTGCAGTTCATGCGGCTGGATGGAAAGTCGCAAGATTTCAAAATTCTATTCTCTTAAGGAATAATATTCTGTGAGGTGTTGTTATGGAAGTTTTGATTTTGACAAATGAAAAAGGAACGCTTGAATTTGAAATGAAAGATAGTGATTCATCGCTTGGAAATCTTCTTGCTTCAAAACTTAATGATGAAAAAGGAGTGGAATTCGCTGGTTTTAAGGTAGAGCACCCATCTGAAAACAGGTGCAGAGTTATAGTTAAAACAAAGAAAGGTGACCCTGTCAAGCTTGTAGGAGAAAAGCTTTCTGAAATAGAAGAGGAGCTTGAGGCATTCAAAAAGGATTTTAAGGCAGCAGTGAAATAAATTATCCTGAGACAAAAAAGTTTTTCCAGTGAGCAAAGCTCACTAGCTCTCCAGAAACTTCGTTTCTGAAGATGTCTCAATCTATACACAACCAGCGAGATAAGACTATGGCAAAGAATCGGAAAAACTTAGTTGGTTGTGTATATCAGTGAATGCTATTCTCACCCAAACTATCGGTGAATAATATTCCAACTGTCGTGTTCTTATGAAACTAAGCGATGCGCTCCGCTCACCAAAATACCAGGTCGTTATACTGGCAGTTTTGCTTGTTCTTTATCTTTTATCCCCAAACGATTTTTTCAGGGTTGTTTTTGGTATCTTAACTGCTTTCACATTCCTGGCAATGGTTGCACTTGAAATGAAATCAGGTGTTGATCAGCAGGGATGGAAAAACGAAATCAAGGATACCGCGGTGCTAATTATCGTGGTCCTGATATTCTGGTTTGCAATACAGTTTATCCTAAATACCTCCTCCCCAATATCTGCGGTTGTTACCTGCAGCATGCTTCCAAATCTCGAGCGTGGGGATTTTGCAATTGTGCAGGGTGCGATTCCGAATGCACACGAAATAGAACTGACAAAAGCTGAACTTCAGCAATTATTCGGAAAAAGCACGCTTACTTTTAATGGCACGGATACTGAAGTTTTCGGTTCTGCATATTCATATTGCCTTGGAATTGGCGTCGGAAGTCCGCTTTGCGCAGCGTTCGTAACCAATCCGGAATCAATAAAAGAAATCCGTGGACCATTGGAATTCAAATATTTAAAATGCAATCTTGATAAGAAATCAAAGGGCGGTGGAAATGGAGGAGGAGTCGGTAGCGGTGGCGCAATCGTCCAATACGAAGAGCCATGTGTCAGCGAGGTAGTTCTAATCAAAAGCGGAAAATCATTCAAGCCAAACTACAATAACGATGTTATCGTCTACCAACCTGCGAAATACGAATATTATTCGCTTAGCGGGGATATAATTCATCGGGCATACTTCAAAATAAAGGTATCAGAAACCGGGGATTTATATTTTCTTTCAAAAGGGGACAACAATCCTGTATTGGACATTCAGGTTTTTGATTATTATATAGGAATGGGCAATGAGCCGATTTCAAAACAAAAACTAAAGGGAAAATTGATCGCAAAGGTTCCGCTTCTCGGCTATTACAAACTCCTTTTATCAGGTTTCTTCACAGAGCCACCACAGTGCGCAACGCAATTGGAACAGAAATAATCCGTTTTTTACAAAATAGACTGTTATCCGTAATGGCTGTCTCCGAATTCCAGGGTTAAAATCTGTCTCAACCTGTCTGTTAATCCGTCCTTTTCCTTTTTGGACAGTTTAAGTCCATCTATTTTCTGGTCCCATTTGGCAAGCGCCGAGGCTATCCTTTGGAGGGTCTGCTCCCGCTCAGTGCACGTGGCATACTCAAGAAGTGATTTTAGTGCATATGGCGAAGTACTTTCTCCAAGCGTGTCTATTACCGCATTCTTTAGCATGTGCATAGATTCTGCTTCTATAGACGAGAAAAACGTGAAATGATATGTTAATAGTTTCGCTGCGTCATCGCCTTCAAGTCTTCCAAGCAACCTTACTAGTGCAATAAGTCCCTCTAACGAGAAATTATAATTAAACATGGCCCTATACACGTTTATTCTGATCTGGGAAGGGTCTGCAGTTGGTAATTTCCTTTTGAAATGTTCGAAATTGTGCATTGTTTTCATATCCGCGGCCTGCGAAAGGTTTTCATGAATCATATAAAGTATCATCTGCTTTACCGTATCATCTTCCTTTGCATACGCGTCAATGATTCGATTCTCTGCCTGAATTCTGGAATCCTCCTTTGTAGCAACAGGATAGAATCTGAATGCAAAAAATGCCTGTTCAATTTCCTTAATCAATGCTGCCATGCGTTCGTCTTTCTTTCGTTCCTCCTCGCTCTTTTCCGGCTGAGGCGGTGTCTGAGGCGGGCTAGGCGATTGCGCAGGGTTCTGGTTCCCGTTTTTCTTTGCGTCCTTTATTTCCTTTATTCCGCCCGTTTCTTTTTTTTCCTCTGGCATAAGAATCACTTTAAAGCATCTGCTTCTTATATTATTCTCAGGTGGTTTTTTGAATCCTACGCATAATCGTGAATTGTATTTTGCCACAAGCAATCCCCACAAATTCGGAGAGGCAAAGCCAATTCTTGCGGCCTCCGGCATAATTATACTTCACCTTCCATTTGTCCATGATGAAATCCGCTCGGATAGTCTAGAGGAAATCGCGCTTGAGGCTGTTTCCGTAGCATTCTCCAAGCTAAAAAAACCTGTTTTCGTCGAGGATACAGGTCTTTTCATTAATGCGCTGAATGGTTTTCCAGGAACATATTCTGCATGGGTTCAGAAGTAGATTGGAAATGAAGGGATTTTGCGCCTTCTCAGAGCAATTCCGCCTAAAGAGCGTTCTGCTGTTTTTCGCACAGCAATCGCTTACGCGGACAATGACGGAAAAACAAAAACATTCATAGGAGAGTGCGCAGGTTCTATCTCGCTAAAAATACGTGGAAAAGGCGGCTTTGGTTATGATTCCATCTTTATTCCGGATGGTCACACTGTTACATTTGCCGAAAACGTAAGTTTAAAAAACAACCTCTCACATAGATATAAATCCTTACGGCTTTTTGCTGATTACTATTTATCTATGTGAATAGTCGTATTGTCTCGTATTGTATTTAGGTGAATTAATGGCATGGAGGAAACCAAGTGGGTTTTCGACAGATTTGAACCGTAGTTCAAATGGATGGAGAATTTGAAAAATTCGACAGTATAAAAATTCGGGGAATTTTTATGGCACGATTACATTCAAAGAAGAAAGGGAAGGCCGGTACGAAGATGCCTAAGCAGAAGTCTGTACCAGAATGGGTATCGGTTTCTAAGGCAGATTTAACTGCATTGGTTGTAAAGATGGCGAAGGAGGGCGTTCCGCCTTCCAAAATAGGTCTGGCTCTGCGCGACTTAAAAGGTGTCCCGAGTATCCGAGCGATTACAGGAAGACGCATGTGTGATTTGCTTAGTGACGAAGGCGTTACATCCGAATATCCCGAAGATCTTATTGCTCTTATCAAAAAGGCAGTGAAAATACGCACCCATCTAAAGGATTCAACTGCTGATACTCACAATGCTGTCAAGCTTTCTCATGTGGAGTCCAAGATAAATCGTCTTGTAAAATACTATTCTCGCACAGGAAGAATTCCGAAGAACTGGAGATACTCCCCGGAAAAGGCGGCTTTGCTGGTTAAATGATATTTCTATACGTAGGTTGATGTAATGGCTGATAAAAAATCCAAAGTAGTTGATAAATGGAAGACAAAGGTATGGTACTCTGTCCTTGCTCCAGAAATGTTTGAAGGAAAAGAGATAGCAGAGGTGGTGGCGTCTGACGAAAAGCTTCTTCAGAACAGGATTGTAAAATGCAGTCTTATGGAAATGATTGGTTCGGGCAGCCAAAATGCGATGTTTACAGCCTTGAGTTTCCGAGTTCATGAGGTAAGAGGAAAGAACGCCCACACAAAATTAATTGGTCACGAGATTGCACCTTCTTATATCCGCACACTTGCAAGAAGGGGAAAAACACTCATTCACCTTGCGCTTCCTGTCAAGACAAAGGACGACGGTGCCGTAAATGTTAAGTTGGTTGCAGTCACAGGCGCACGTGTGAGTGCAAATACAAAAAAGAATCTGCTCAATACCATGCGGGACGAAGTTCTGAAAGCCGCAGAGGACTTAAGTTATGACCAGCTTATGCAGGACGTTCTTTACGGAAGACTTGCATCCAAGATTTTCAATAAACTGAAGCAAATCACATACATGAAACGCGTTGAAGTGCGCAAGAGCGAGAAGCTTGAAGAGTTTAAGTAATTCGTCTTGCGGCTGATTTTATGCTTCCAAACACGGACCCAAAACAAATGGAGCGCATGATGAAGCAGATGGGAATAAATTCAAGGCAGATTCCCGCGTCGCGCGTAGTTATAGAAACTGATTCCGAGAACCTTATTATTGAAAATCCACAAATTACAGAAATTTCAATGCAGGGCCAAAAGTCTTATCAAATCGCCGGAACTATTCATTCCGAATCCCGTATAAGTGAAGAAGATATCAAAATGGTGATGGAGCAAGCGGGTGTTGATAAGGAAAAGGCCACAGAATCCCTGAAAAAATCAAAAGGGGATATTGCAGCAGCGATAATGGACCTGAAGCAGTAGTTCCATATTATTTTGAAAAATACCAATCAATAAAAATCTTAACCGACAATATCTGGCATATGAAAAAAGAGCTCATTCTCATTGCATTTCTTATAATCATTGCGGTGTTCCTGGTAAGCGTGAGCAATTTCTACAAAAAGAACATTGAAATTGCGGATGCAAAGAAATTTGTAATGGATGACCTGGCGTCAAAGTATCCGGGTGCATCCATGTCAATCCTTAGCGTGACCAACAGAACAAATACAGCTGGGGACACATATTTCGAGATAAAGGCAAAAGCAACCAAGGGAGATTCTACCCCCTGTCCAGAACGTGTTCACATTTACTATAATTATCCAGCGCAGAATTTCGTAACCCAGCCCCCGGATTATGTCACATTGAACTGTAAGGTTTGCTCAGGAGTGGAGAACAAGAAATGCGTTATTGCATTCTCCGAAGAAGCCATAATCGCGTCTCATACACTGTCTGGAACATCCGAAGTGGAAGCGTATATAAAGAGTTATAAAGACGTTCTTCCACTAACCTCAGAGGATGAGAGCGGGTGGCTGGTCGTATGGGATTCTCCGTTCGCTTCATATTCCTATACGGTGTCGGTTTCAAGAAGCGGTTCCATCATAGGAATTGCAAAAAAAGAGAAAAACAGCAATCTTGAAAAAGACACATTAAAAAATACAACAAAAAATACGACAGGTGATTAACAATGAGCTGGAAACAATCAAAGGTCTCTATGCCTATGGCATCTGCAGGTATTCTTGGGGTTTCTTCAGATGAAAGGATGGCCGGTATAGAAGTTGATCCAAAAACCGTGGTAATCGGGAGCCTGTTTATAGTAGGGATTATAAAGTTAGTCTCATTCTTGTTCAAAGCTTAACATGACCGCATAGATGCGGATGGTGATTTCATTGTCTGTTGAAACTGTTCTTGGTAGCATTGCTTTGGCTTTTTTCAAATTGTTTATAGGACTTATTCTTGCGATAGGGTCAATCTATCTTGGAACAAATCTTCTTGATCGCCTAACCCGTGATGTTGATGAATGGAAAGAGATAAAGCGTGGGAACTTTGCCATAGGTATTCTTTTTGGCGGGGTTATTCTTTCCATTGCAATTATAATAGAAAGCGGTGTTTCTGCCGCGCTTTCCGCGATTGTGCCGGGAATGAGTTTTCCAAGTTTAATCGTTTCATTGTTTGTTTCAGTGCTTAAACTTCTTGTAGGTGTTCTTGCAGCGGTTTTCTCTGTTTATATCGCGCTTCGCGTGATTGATTCCATGACCAAGGATATCGATGAGTTAAGCGAGCTGAAAAAGGGAAATGTTGCAATGNNCCATTGTAATGGCCTCGGTTATGATTGCAGTATCTTTTGTCATAAAAAGTTCGGTGGATATTGTCATGGCTGCAACTGATTTTAGCATCATCTCGGATTTTTTCGGAGTGTGATATTTGTGCAGCACCAGTGAAAGTAATATAAGCCTGGCTGCATAATATTAATCAAATGAATATTACTGCTTTTTACAATGGAGCTGCGGCACAATATGCGAAATTCAGGAGACCGCAAAAGGAATTTGAGGCAGTTGACCGTTTCATTCCCCTTACCGGAAGGAGCATTTTGGATACAGGATGCGGTGATGGGGTGATCTCCAGATACATGGCATTAAAGGGAAAACAAGTAACTGCATTTGATATTTCTGCAGAAATGATACGTATCGCTGCTTCAATGCAGGTTGAAGGTTGCTCATTTCTTGTTGAGGATATGCAACACTTCCAACCTGACGCAGGTACGATGTTTGATGGCGCGGTTTTTCTTTATTCCCTTATCCACAATACAAAAGAAGAAACCGTCTCCATTTTGCGGCGCATTTCACAATTTTTTAATCCTAACGGTTCCGTACTTTTCGTAGCTCTTCATAGCAATGGTCTTAATTCAGATTGCGTAACCAGTGTGACCGTACCATCTCAGTTTTCAGATGA
>DUGF01000005.1 GCA_013331535.1 Microcaldota archaeon
CCCTTCTTCAGTCCCGGATATAGCTTGGCCCCGGGCTCATCGTTCAGAAAGTAACCGAATACCGCCTTGTGTTCCCCCACGCGCTTCACAAGCGCCTCCACTCGCTGAGCGATCTCCTTTTCGTCCAACTGCGCCTCCGCATCACCCACGTGAGTACTTCCATCGGAGACAATGCACTTCAGTCCGGCCTCGCTCACCAGGTCCAGATGTTCTGGCGCCACAAATCCCGCAAGATTGAACCCACATTCTCGAATCTCCCTGAGTACATCCGGATTAGCCGGTGTAAATCCCCACGGCAGGATAGCAAACTCCTCTGGTTGAAGCATCGGCGCGTCTTCCATTGCCTGCAAGAGAGGTGAGGTACAGAATGAATATAAGATAATAGCGATAATCCACAAAAGTTTAGTTTTCTTCATTTGTATGAACTGTTTGGCCAGCATTTACTTTTACCCTTATCCTGTAATTGACATAATTATATATGGATCAAGCTGGCAGTCAATCATTTTCAGATCAAAATTCATAGAAACCAGCAGAAGGGTTCAAGGAGTCAAGAGTCCAAGAAAAATTCAAAGTTCAGAAATAAAACGGCAAGGGAGCTTACAACGCTGAATTAGTGAAAGCAAAATAGTTCCTTGACAAAAGTTTATATACGTATTAAATACGTATATAAACTGAGGAGCTTTTTAATATGGCAAAGAAAAGATTGAAAAAAGAAAAATGGACCTTGTCCTTTGATCCCTATTTAAAGAATCTCGTCATCAAGGAAGCGAGAAAAAAGGGAATATATCCGGTTAATTTCTTAGAAGAAATCTTAAGAGAGAAATTTAACCCTTATGGCTATACGGATGTCAAAGACAGTATAACTTACGTAAGAAAATTGAGAAAAAGTTCTGAGGAGAAAACTGATGAAGAGTTTTTGAAAGAGATCCGTGAATGGCAAAAATCTCAATTTTAGTTGATACGGATATATTTATTGACTATTTTAATACAGGTTTTTTTTCTAACATATTAGAAAACGATGAATTTAGAATCTATTATTCATTAGTAACAAAGAAAGAGCTGATATCAAAAAAGGGACTCAAGGCTTCTGAGAAAATAGCAATCTTTCATTCTCTTAAAAATTATCGTGTTGCCAATATAGATTCCACTATAGCTGCTAAATATTCTTCCTTAAGAAAAAAATATCCAAACCTGAATAAGGAGGATATATTAATTGCTTCAACAGCCCTTGTAAAAAGGTTGCCTCTTTTGACAAGAAATTGGAAGCATTATAAAAATATTGAAGGTTTGGTGTTATTTGTAGGAAATAGAAAATAATATATTAAAAAGGGTTACTGCCCTTGCGATAACACCCGTTATCTTCCACTATACTTTGTCATCCTATATTTCTTCTGTCTTTTCTGTTTTTTGTAAAATATTAAAAACTTTTTTGGAGAAAAGACCTTAATCCCCTGGCATAGTTCAGCAGGGAAATGGTTTTGATTTCCTGTTACAAGACATGCAGTCTGACTTGCAATGGCAGTTTCAAGAAACGGTTCATCGTCGGCGTCAGGGAGCGGATTGATCAAAGGAGAAGATGCTGCTGTCTGGCCACGATACTCAATATACTCAAGAAGTACAGCTACCTTTTCTTCTTCAAACTTAAACTTCTGGCGGCGCAGAACTTCATTGTATTCAGACAGAACACGGGCATCAAAAGAAAGCACCAGTTCACCGGATGAAACCATACGGACTATTTCACCACACGCCCCGAACGGCGACAAAAGCCCCGCAACAAGAACATTCGTATCAAGCACAATATTCATCGTGTACGCTTTTTGCGGACAGCTTTTATCTCGGCTCTGATCTCATCCACTGACATCTTGTCGGTTCCCTGCTTTACGGAACTACGCTGGAGAGAGACAACCGCTTCAACCGCACGGGACTGACGGAATGCAGCGAGCGACTCTTCAAGGTTTGTCTCGGTTATTGCCGCAAGAATGGCTATTGGCCGCCCATTACTGGTAATAATCATTTCCCTTTCATTGGGAAGCTCTTTCCAGATTTGTGCCGATTTGCCTCTTAGATCGCGAACGCTCAAAAATTTCATGTCCATGTCCTCCAATTGTGTATTATATAATGTACACAATTGTCACCCAATGTCAATCTATTTTTATTCATTGGCTCCTCGAACCCTTTCAATCCGCTGGATTTAGAATCTTCAGCGCACCGTCAAGCTGGGCGTGGCTTCCAAGNNGCTGTCAAGCTGGGCGTGGCTTCCCACATTGCCAGCACTCGGTAAACTGGGGCTCATTCATCTCTCCGCATTGACCACATCGCCATTCCGCTCCCTGCTGGAGGAGCGGTTCTTCACCGAAATGAAGCGCGGATAATAACTCCAGGGCCCGCTCGTAATCAGACTCCTCTACAACCCAAACCGAGGGACAGGTCTCCGGAGTTATAGGAAGCTGGCCTCGCAAATTCCAAAGGTATTCGCCCTGGACGACGGCGTTAATGTTCTCTCCTTCCAGAATGCCCTTCAGCAAATGAGCATCTGACGGATTTGTTGCGTTATAGATGCGTTTCACTCACCACTCCAAATAAGTCAGCCCCACAAAGCGGTATTTCTCTTTTACCCTCAAAATATTTTCTGTCTGTTATTTTCTTGAATAGTAACATTAAAGTTCTATGTTTCTTAATAGAACCTGAAATCTTTATATAGTCTTTGTCCTCTCG
>DUGF01000052.1 GCA_013331535.1 Microcaldota archaeon
CGGCCTTGAAATTGCCAAAAGCGTGAAGTCAAGGCATGATATATTTCGCAGGCTTCTTGGTGAAACGGGAGTTCCTGAGGGGATTGCAAAAAAAGATGCATGCACACTTGAACATAACCTTGACCCGAAAACAATAAACTGTTTTGGAAGATTCATAGATTTCCTGGAAACGGGACTATATCCTGGCTGGAGAAAGGATTACGAAAAATTCAGAGAAGGGAAAAAATAAAAACCAGACGGAATTCTAGACAATGCCCCCTGATCCTCTGCCACCGCCCGTAAACTGTCTTCTACATTCGGCGGATTCTGCTGGTTTTGGCCGGGCGGACTGTGACGCTGCAAAACTAGTCACTGGTTTCTGATCTTGTTGTCCTGGTCTTGCCCTAGTTGCTGCAAATTTTTCTCCTTCGGACCTGATTCGTCCCAGTACACTGGAATCATCCGAATAAACGACTATTTCTTTTGCATGTTCTGGTAGTTGTTCTGCTCTGATTTGACTAGGTGCTGCGATATCTGTAACTGCCATAACCTTAGCAACACCATTTGTCCATAGGCAGGATACCTGCTCACCTGCGCCCCGAAACCCAGTTGACTCAGTGCGAATTTCTTCACGTGAAAACCCAGGGAGAATATTCAATGAAAATGCGACCAGGTCTTCCCTTACTGCAGTTCCAAGTAATCTAATCGTCACGGAAGGATATTCGCTCATTTCTGTTTGCCATCGCTCTCTTGGTTTGCCGCTCTTGGCAGATTCTTGTTGAATTTTTGGCGGCACAGACAATAATGTTCTGGCAATAACCATGCCTTCTGCAGATCTACCAGTCTCAGAATCATATACCAAACGTTGAATCGCGTCAATATATTTTTGTGATCCGACTATTGCGACTTCCCCGGTATCCATATAAAAGATTACTTTAAGAGTTGGATTTTCAGTTGTACCTTTTGGCCTGAATTTGACCATCACTGCCCTGCCCTTTGTTTCATCCGTTACTTCGACTCTTCCAGCTTCTTCAAGTTCAGGGAAAAAACGACCAGTAAGATTGCCAACCTTTGCCGGATCAATGCTTTTCTTGCCAACCGTGATTATGAGACTAGGCGTTTTTGAAGCCCTTATCAGATCTTTTTCTATTTTGTCAGTTGTTGGACAACTCACGCCCGGCATGCGAATATGAAATTCTATTGAGATTCTCCGATTAGCTGTATCCAATCGAATACGGCCTTCATAATTGCAACTTACGAACGAGTACGTACCACCCTCATTCTGTCGAAGATTAAACCGCTGCTCAAAAAACTTCCGGGCAATTAATTGCACGTCTGCATCTGTGGGCACTCTTCCAAGAGTAATATGAAGGTTTTGGGTTTTGCCTACTAAGGGATCTTGTGGCACAGGCTGTGTCAGAAAGATAGAGGACCATACATCTTCACTTTTGCATGCGCTTCCAACCCTGATTATTCCTATCCCACGATCTCTCAGTCTATAGCCCAGCCTTTCGGCTGTCAACCAAGCCGCTTCAAATTTTCTTCGCGAGCCTTTGATTACGAGTTCGTTACGCCCTGGATTTTCTGTATAGCTAGTTGTTATCAAAGAACCGTCTTCAAATCTGTGCTCGCTGTTAAAATCATCTCCTCTTCCAGTATATTTCGACCCGCTATATTCACTAGCTTTTGGAAAGAATGTAGCAATTGCAACATCGACCGCAATATAGAGTATACGTGAATTAGTTCCGCTCGCAACGTTAACTCTGACCTCAGCCATTTCAGTTGCAGCGTCTTGTCGTGCAGGTGCAGCAATTGCTTGGCTTTCAAATACCCTTATTCCATCTTCGGATAAGAATAGTTTCAATTTCTGAACAGTAAAACCATTTGCTTCAAATGCGCTTCGCGGACCTTTGACTACAAGTGCTCCGGTATTTTCGGTATAATCCGTTAATACCATAAACCCATCTTTAAATCTATGATCGCTGTTAAAACCCTCTCCAGTATATCTTGGTCCGCTAGACTCTCTAGTTCCTGGAAGACTAGAGATAAGCGCAGTATTTACTACAAAATAAAGTTTTCGCGCATTAGTTCCGCTCGCAACGTTAACTCTGACCTCAGCCATTTCAGTTGCAGTGCCTTGTACCGCAGACGCAACGGTTGCTTGGTCTTCAACTGCGATTTCAAATCCTTCATCAGCTAACGCATCAGATAATGTTTCTTCATTAATACCTCGATTCTCAAAAACGCTTCTCGGTCCTCATATTGAAAGTTCGCCAGTAGCCGAGAGGTAGGTTATGCTAATGCCCTCCGCCACTCCAGCCTTATCCGGGTTCGTGCACTCAAAACCAGTATCTGTTAGTCTCATTCCACCTTCTTCAAAATCAGGAAAGAAATCGCCCAATACCCTATCGAGATCTTGATAAATAACAGATGGTTCGGCACCCTCAGGATTAATCCTTACTCTAACCTCTGCCAGATTCGAGGCGACTTCGGAATGTGTTGAGGCAACGCCTGTTTGAGATGCTGCAACCGATTCGGTTGAAGATTGAGTTTCAATTTCTCTTGCAGATATGTTATTAGACCTTAATCCATAAACTATTTCTGGGGCAGTAAACCATGCTGAAGCGTTCGGACCTGCATATTCAAATGTAATCTTACCTGTTTTTGGGTCATAACTTACAGTGATGGGTTCAATCACATTCGGATATTTGGCAGTAAATACAAGTGTGCCCTTATTTTGATTAACATAATTTGAGAGTGAACTCAAACTCGGGAATAACGCTTTGATACCAGTTTCTAGTAGTACTCGTGCGTTTGGAATGCCCATCGCTTGGATTTCGATCGTAAACTCCGTTTTCATAGTGTCACCATATCTAAAATTCAGAATACGAATCCTATGTTCAGAAACGAATATAAATTATGACTTTCAATCCTGTTTGGTGTAGATGAAAATGCCTGCGGCCAAAAAGACTCCGAATACCAAAATGCTCGCGCGGAAGAGTTCGGATGGAACCATAACCTGCCTTGCCTGTGCCAGATATTGCAAAATTCCCGACAACCAGGCCGGATTCTGTGGTGTGCGTGCAAACGATAACGGAAAACTTACTTTAAGCGTTTACGGAAAGCCGTGCGCGGTATGGATAGACCCTGTTGAGAAAAAGCCGTTGTTCCATTTTCTCCCAGGAAGCAAAAGCTATTCCATCGGAACGTTCGGATGCGATTTTTTATGCGAATTTTGCCAGAACTGGGATATTTCACAA
>DUGF01000008.1 GCA_013331535.1 Microcaldota archaeon
GAGATGGTTCCCTGCGAGACTTCTTCAAGGTTATCAAGGTCAACATTATGCTTTCCTTTTATTCCCGGAGGGGAAACATTGATTGTTCCGCTCCCACCCTTTAGAACCGCTCTTGTTTCTCCTCCTATATTTATGGTCCATCCTTCTGGAACATTATTGTAATTTATCACTATGAAGTCTCCTGCAGATGTTCCTATTGCTTTCACAGCCTGCGCTGTGACTGTAATTGTTTGCCCTTTGGGAAGGTTTTGCTCGCTTTGAGCACGGGCAAGCTGTTCATCTATTTGAACAAGCTCGGCTTGCAGAGATTCAAGTGAGGGGAGAGAGGAAAGAAGAGTGCGGGGCTCTAATGCTTCCGCCCCCGATACTTCCGCCGGAACCGCGGCAAGCGCATTGCGGATTCTCTTTCGTAGGGGACCTGTTCTTTTTGAGAAGGGTGTTTCTTGCGGCTCTGTTTCTCCGCCGAGCGCAAGCGTATCCAGAGCTTCACCGAAACTGGTAAGCCTTTCCATATTTAAGGTTGATAATGGCGAGGAAAAGAGCGTGTGCATCTCCAGAACTTCTGCGGAGAAAGGCTGAAGGGCTCTTTCCAAGCGATTTCTTAGATTCATTCTTCTGTTCCGTATGCTGGTTCCAGGCTTTTTCCCGTTTTCAACAGCCAATACGGCTTGTGCTTGTTCTATGATTCCGATTGGTTTTTCCATATGCTTATCGGGGAAGGGGTAAAAGTTTTCAGGTTTGCAAGTTTTCAGGTTTCCGGCCTTCGCCCCGTGTACGCGGGGGCTTCGGAGGACAAGTGTTTCATGTTTCATGTTTCATGTTTTAAGTTTCATGTTTCATGAAAAGGGGTAACTTAAGTAAGGGAACAAGAATGCTATGGCATCAAACAGTAAAAATAAACAGGAAAAAAGGCTTGCTTGAACATTTACTTTGCGGTGCAGTGTATTTTTGGCTTAAATAAGCCACTCTGGAAGTTCCCCCATGGGGGGGAACGGGGGGGTGGATTTGATGATTTTTGCCGTCTAAATCAAGCAATCAGAATTACGCCAATAACCATTACTCCTATCAACGTGAATTTCTTCGCAATGTTCTTTAATGCTAATTTATCACCAAATTTGTGGTTAATCACATATAAGATCGCTGATATGAGAAATGTATATGCCGGGATGGTTGATTCTACGCCTGCAACAAGAGATGGTATGCCGAGATCGACTGCTCTCTGCGAAAATGCAAGAGCTGTTAAATTTATAACTTCAATTACAACAAATAATTTTGCGATTGAAGAAAGCTTTGGCATGTTCCGTTTAAACAGTATTCTGTTTTGTGGAATTATCAAAAAACTTGATCCTGTTATTACAATTCCAGCAGTAATGAATAGAAATCCAACAAAGTAAGGCACAGATATGAATACGATTTCTTCAAGCAAAAACATGGCTGTTTGCATTAAGGATGCACCTATCATATAAACCAAAGAATCCAATCTCCCCTTCAAATTTGTATCGACTTTGCAGAAACCTATTGAAGAAACAATAAGAATAGTTATACCCACGTACGTAATTAACGATAAATGCTCGCCGAATACAACGAAACTTGCTATTGGTACCATTGCTGGAACCAAACTCCAGTATGAGGCAACAATACCAGCTTCACTGTTGCCCAAAGCTTTGAAATATAATCCTTGGCTAAGCTGTATTAATGCACCAGCACTTATAGCCATTACAATTATCTGCCATTCCGGCCATTGCCATTCAACAAAAGGCAAAGTATAAGGAAGTGGTGCGAAAACAATCAATGATGCCAGCGCACTAGTGACCATTCCCATCCATGGTTTTTCAAAGACGTCGCCAACGCAAAAAGAATCCATCACATGCACCACTGCAAAACATAATGGAGCCAAAAGTGAGAAAATAAGCCACACGCTGCAAGTTTATCTCAAATAGACAATTAGTCGATAATATTGTCCGAATTTATTAATATTTTGAAAGTACGTGAATGTACCGCAGAAACAAACTAATGACTAATAATATAATTACAGAAAGACCCCAAGAAAAACAAAAGAACATATTATCAGAATAACAAGTACTGCTTTGGAATTGATCACCGAAAGAATATCTTTAAATAGAGAACGATTGAAAGCAGCAAGCCTAATAAATATAAACAACAGGAAAAAACCAAGAAAATAAAATACAAATTTAAAAGACTTACTGCTCAGCTTTTCAACTGTATCAGCCGCAATATCAACACCGAGACTTGCGATAACTGCGTCTTTGGAATCAAATATTGGAGCATGGCCTGAAATCCATGTGCCCCATGGATCAGTGAAAGGTTTCTTGTCTGCAATAGGAGTTTTTAAAGATTCGTGCAACGCAGAAAATTCTGTATCGTAATCATGGTCAAAAAACAAATAGCCCGGCAATAGCACATCATTTCTTAGACCATCACCGCTAACATCGTTCCATGAACGAAAATCCAAAGAGTCTGCATCCGCAACAAACTCATAGTAATACGGATTATCCGTCTTTCTCATTATATATGCGTATTCAACCCCTTTATTCCGAGAACGCAATGCCTGCAACTGTTTCACAACTTTTGAGTATGCTGGTTTTGATGCATCTCTCCAAGTGTGAAGTTCATCCAGATCATTAGCATCAAACTCCGGAGCAGCAGTCGCCGCAATGGCCGTAACACGTTCCCGCACACGCTGCAAATTGATATACATATTTTGTCTGTAGAGACCGTAACTGACTGTTGCTGAAATTAACGCACAGATAGCAAACAAAACAATACTTTTTCTACTTAGGAAAAATTCGCGCGACGCTGATAAAATTTTCACATCAGAAGTCAATTCATTTTTTATGCTCAAATCTATCTGCTCGTCAGAAACTTTCTCCTCCCTCTCCCCCCTCTTCCACACCGCATTAAACATCGCGTGTTCGCTTTGGGCCATCTCCGGATACCGTATCAGGCTCGCGCTGTTTTTCGCGTGGTTGAAGCACATTACCGCAGAGCCTGCTATCGCCTTTTCAAAGGCGGAAGGAAACTCATTTTCTGGAACCAAAACAGTTTTCCTGTATTCAAGGCCATCTCTGGATTTATATCTCCTCCCCAGAGGAGTATCCGGCGCGATGACGCGGGAGAATATTCCGCGGCTGTGGCGCTCGCGGAAGTGCTGGACGCGGAAGGCCCTAAGCGGATCATCCTCTTCTTTGCCCGAGACCGGCACGTAAAAGAGCAGTTCCTTGTCCGCCAATTCAAGAAGCCTCATGTAAGCCTTTTTGATTCCTTCCTCGCCGTCAAAATATTCCATGTCCGGCCTTGAGCTTTCCAGGGAAATGGATTTTATAAAAGCATCGAAATCCTGC
>DUGF01000086.1:0-13806 GCA_013331535.1 Microcaldota archaeon
ATATCCGAACTCTTCACATAATAGAACGGATATTTCAATTCCTTTGCAAGCGCGCGCATGAGCATTGTTTTACCAGTACCTGGCGGGCCGAACATCAAAATTCCACTCGGGGGTTTCAGACCATATGTGATTGCGAGTTCCTTTCTCTCAAGCGGAACAACAATAGAATCGCGAAGCTCCTGTTTAACATCCTCATAATTTCCAATATCGTCTAGTGATTTCTCCGCAGCTCCAAGCGCCATATCCTCGAATCCGAATTTTCCAAATGACTTCATTTTTTCTTTATGAGTTTCTTCTACTTCGTGACTTATCTGCACCCCAGACTGTTCGAGCGCACCAACGATTGCAATTGTTGCGATAACCGCACCGACCAATTCAAAACTGAACAAACCGGGAATTATGCTTCCGAAAATGAAATATGCAAGCGGAACAAAAAATAAAATAAGGCTGGATACCAATTGAGTTCGCTTTCCTTTCATAGTGCCTGATAGATAGCTTATCCCATAAAGCGCAATTAACCAGATTATTGCCTGTAAAAGTCCGCTATCGGCAAACAAAACGGAAAGAAGATTTCCAAGAGAATAACCCATTGCCTGCGGAAGACTTGCAACGCTTTCGGATGAAAATAAACCTCCAAGCGAAGTTGCCACAGCTGTAGGAACGCTAAGCAATTCGATGGATTCTTTTGTTAGCATCATTTGGGAGAACTGCGAATATTTTCCAAGTGAAACCGGAAGGAACGCACTGTTTTGCACCATCCATACGGAAGAAAGGAACAGAATCGCGAGGACGGATGGAATTGAAATCATCGCACTTTTTCTTGAGCCGAAATGAAACGCGCCAAGCACCATGCCAAGTATGCTTATCCATCCAAGAAATGGAAGCTGGCCAAACGCAAAAGGCGCGAATATCAATACTTCAAGAGTTGAAATGACATTCCATCTTTCAAACATTTCAAATAGGACTATTGCAAGCACCAAAAGAAATAACAGACCAAAAACCGAAGATTGAAATGCAACTGCAGGAATTACGAAAACAATTGAAAGAAGAGTTCCGAGCGGCGGGGATTTGTATGCAACAATTCCGCACACTGCGGCTAGCATCACGACAACGTAAATAGGATAAAATGGAAATGTTCCCAATACAAAAAGCGCTCCTAGAAAAACAAGCAATGCGTTCCACATTCCCTCGTTTTCCTGCATAAGCCTCAGGGTTGCCACTACCTTCTGGCCTTCTAATGATTTTCCCTTTAGCTTAGAGGCTGGCATGATAACACAAATGCGGGAATGTTTATATTGGTTCTGAGTTAGGAATTTGGTCGCCACCGTATCTTGCATCTTCTTTTCAAGTTAGGAATTACATCTTCTTGACAACTACCTGGCATTTATTGCCGCTGCAACCGCATTCTCAGTTACTCCGTATGTTATCAGGGCAAGTATTGCGAATAATGGGTACAGTACCCAGATATACCCGGCATAACTGCTTTTTGATATTAGTGGAGAAACATTAAGATAAGTTGACACGAAAAGCACGAGAATATTTATGACATGCCGTTGAAGGTTTATTCCTTTCCAGATATCATAATTTCCGTAAACTACATTATCAGTTTCATCAAGATACGCGCCAGGAGTATAGCCCGTCACGCCAGTAGTAAATGATTTCTCCAGGAAAATCTGTTCTATTGCCGGACTTACCGCGAACAGCCAGGCAACAAGCATCATTCCAAATGCGAGCCGGTTTATGTCTTTGAATTCTATTTCGTAGAATGCTTTTTTTCCCTCAATTTCGTTCATCAACCCAGAAGAAATAAGATAGAAAATAGAATATATCAGAAGGCTTATCAAAAGAAAAAATAATTTTAAAGAGATTAACCCTGCATCCATATTAAATCACCCACGAAAGTTCCGCGGAATATATACCACAAATCCTCGCGCAACCCTTTTAATAATTAACTATGTAGGTATGCCGGTGAAAACATATGGTTCAGGATGCTGCGCTTGCGAAACAGAGAACAGGAATTGGAGTTTTCAATCCGGCTTTTTCAAACAGGCAGGAAGGACGGGCAGGAGTAAAAACCGAAACGCTCAGGCTCACCCAGGAGGAAGCGGCTCAATGTGCTGTCGCAATGGCAAACTACAAAGACTCTAGGGAAAAACCGCTTGAAGCCATGGATTTAACCGCAAGATCATTTTCAACACTTGTCAGATTAGTTAGGAACAGCAGAAAAGACCTTACCAACCTTCGTCCGGAAGAGCAACTCGAATTGCGCGAATTCAGCGGCCTCGTATCTCTTATGATGAAGGACCTTGGTGATTTATGCCACTCAAAAGAGTATGATATCCGCACACAGGCATTGGGTCTTGTCATGAAGTATACGGAAACTATCCGCCAGCTTGAAGGTTTGATTACAACCTCCAAACACGAGGATATTCATCTTGGAATAGTAAAACACCTGGCTAGTGAAATCTCACGTTTGAAAATGGAGTCTCGTACCAGGCAGCAGGCATTGCCACGTATAGGCGACCTGGAAGTACCAGATTATCACCGAAGATTAATCCTTCGTGTTGGAGTTTTAAGCAGATTTGAGGCTGCAAGAGAAAAAGCAGTCTTATTTTTTGCAGATTCCCTTGATTCGGAGTCTCTTAATTATATTGCAACACATTGTTCCGAGGCTTTTTCGGATTTCAGAAAAACCCGTGACCACGCAAATGCAGAACTGGAAAAAGTCCAACAACAGGTCAAGGATATGGGTGGACGAAGTTCATCGCTTCTTAGCAAATACATTAGTGTTGTGCCATCACCCCCTCCCGCAGTAGAAGGTGGAAAGGTAATTCAATTACGTCCAAGGCAAAAACCAGAAGAGCCTGGTCCAGGCGATGGAGCGGCAGTTGCGCTTCCAAAACCAAACGAAGAAGAATTAGGAGAAGAACGAAAGGCAGCATAACTGTGTGGGTATTTAGCAATGAGTAGTCGGGTAGTGGTTACTGGCTGCTAGCTTCTAGCACGGATACAGATATAGTTTCGTAGTAGCCAGGGCCTAGGAGCTAGAAGCAATCGCTAAGCTCAGGACAATCTTATTTCGCATTCTTTCCCATAAATGCCGCAATCTTATCCATTGCTTCATTTATTTTCTCAATCTGCGGGAGGAATACGATCCTGAAATAAGTAGGTGGCAACAGGGTTGTAAACGCAGAACCCGGAACTACAACCACCCCTTCTTTCAAAAGCGCCCGTACAAATTCCCAGTCTGTTTTGAAGTTTCCCATCTGCTCTATCTTCACAAATGAGTAGAATGCCCCTTTGGGACTAACCATACTTAATCCGTCGATTTCTGATATCCGTTTCGCAAGAACGTCCCTGCGCTTTTTAAGCTGTGAATTGAACTCCGAGATATGGTTTTTCGGTCCTTTTATTGCCGCAATTGCACCGCGCTGCATTTCCCAGTTAACCGAAAGACGGGCATTGCATAATCTCTGCACCGCATCCTTTACCCCCATCCACACNNCCTTCTTTTCCCTCGCCATCATGGAACGCAATATATCCAACACGCGCCCCGGGATAGATATAATTCTTTGAAATGCTGTTTCCTGAAATAAGCGGAACATCCTTGTGGATTTTCCTTAGATTCGCATATCCTGAATCCTCGTCAAAGATAAGCATCTCATAGGCGTCATCCGCAATTATTGGAAGATTAAATTCCCCGGCAACATCAACAATTGCGCGAAGAACTTTTTCAGGATAAACCGAACCGGTCGGATTATTCGGATTTATAACTAATATTGCACGCGTTTTTCCGTTCTTGTTTATGTTTTTCCGCAATGAATCAACATCCGGCTCCCAGTTGCGCTCGTCACACGCGTAAAATGTTTCCTTTCCCATAGCAAGCCTTTGCTCGGTGAGGTATAATGGATAAGTAGGCGATGGAAGGAGAATGTGCTGGCCAGGATCAAGAAGCGCACGAAAAAGGAATGAAATTCCCTCACTTAGTCCTGAAGTTACGAACACGTCATTTGCGCCGACTCCGTTGTCAATGCCAGCTCCTTCGTATTCTGCGGCGGCTGCCTTGAGTTCCGGATCTCCATCAGATGGTGCATATGCAGAATATTTCGGATTGTCTAGAGCAACTTTTACTGCATCGAGAATATGTTGTGGCGGCCTGAAACCAAATGGCGCAGGATCTCCTATGTTCAGATAAACCATTTTTGTTCCGCTGCGTTCAATGGCTTTGGCTTCCTGGACAATATCGCGTATTGGATACGAAACAAGTTTACTTTTTTCCGAAGTTTTGATTTGTTCTTGTCCGCTGTTCGTCATGACAACACCTAAAATTCGTCAGTTATCTATTCGTTATCAATTTCCATACGCACCCTTAAAAATGTAGCAGAATCAATATTGAAACATGAGAGCATTCCTTGTAGTTTTCATGCTTTTGGCACTATTATCCATCTCAGTTGCGGAATTCAAGCTTACAACGGCTGAAATGACAGTAAACAGCATCCAAAAGGATGGCAGCGCAAAGGTTACCGAAAGAATAAAGTTCGTTGTTATCGGCGGATATGAACAAAGCAAGTATAAGGATGGAGTGAACAACAATGATCTTGGATGGTGGGTGTCAACTACCGGAATAGGGGAAATCCGCAAACATGTAACAGAAACCGCAGTTGATGTAAGTAATTTCAGACTAAGGCCACAACCACTGAAAAAATGCGATCCGTTTCTGAATCTTTGTCACGGTGAACTGGTTTTAGAGTATGACGCAAGACCATATTATGACAAGAATACGTCTGACCATATTGAAGGAACCGGATTATTTACAACAACCAACTACAAGCCACGCACTACAAGATACTCTCTTAACTCCAATGTGCTTTTGTTCAGAAACGTAAATACTGTACAACCGATGCAACCAAACACGTCTTCATCTCCTCCATCGACTACTGAAAATATAATCATAATTGACAAGAACGTTTACTTCACAATTCAATTCCCTCAGAATACGATTCTTCTGGATGCAAGCCAATTACCCGAGAGTTCTGATATTTCTTTACCAGATAAGGTTGCCAGTCTTTCATGGACTAATACTATCCTAAGTCATTTTACGCTTGTATTTGATGTGGAGGAAAGCCTTGACAAAGAGGTCGTTGAATTCTTTTCCAGTACTCCATTGATTATTCAGGAAATTTTCTTTGGAAAATACGGTCCGGCCGTTCTTATAATCGTAATCGTACTTCTGGGGTCTTACCTTCTTCTGAATGTGTCAGCCAAAAAAAGGTCACAGTGAGGTGCAAGTATGTACAAAGGAGAGATTGAAATACTGAAACTACTCGCAAAAGAAAGAAAAATGCTGACTGTCGATGAAATTTCCAAAAAAACTGAAATCAACCAGGATACTATTCGAAAGGCTTTGGAATCGCTTAGGGACAGGAAATATGTTGAACTAACGTCAAGTGATTCGTTTTCATTCACACCTACGGACGAACTGAAAGAATATATTGATTCTGGGAAACTTCCTGAATACGCATTATATCTCAAATGCACGACCGCACCTTCAAAATCAATCCCGATCTCTTCGCTTTCGGATGCTGAAAAATCAATTGCATTGAGATGGGCGAAAGTAAAGGGAATGATTAAGATTGAAGGCGGGAATGTGATCGCAGTCATTCCAAGCGAAAAGGCAGATGAATTGAATTACTCGCTTCTTCGCATTGCTTCTGGCGGAAAGCAAAACGATGAGCTGGAAAGGCGCAATCTTCTAAAGAAAAGGACAACCAGCGAAATTTCTGCATCGTATTGCGGCTCAGACAATTCCGGCGAACTTTCCGAGCTTGAACGCGAGTCTGGAACATTTGACATATCCGTCCGAAGCGAGAACGCACCCCTTGGAAAGAATCATCCGCTTACTGTATTCAAGAACAGGGTAAAGGATATTTTTGTTGAGATGGGTTTCGAGGAAATGGACGGAACGATTGTTGAAAGTTCGTTCTGGAATTTCGATGCACTTTTCCAGCCACAGGATCACCCTGCACGTGAAATGGCAGATACGTTTTATCTTAACGGAGAGCATCAGCTTCCTGACAAAAAACTTGTTTCTCGGGTGAAAGAAGCGCATGAAAAAGGATGGGGTTCCAAATGGAGCGAAGAAATCGCAAAGAAACTGGTTCTCAGAACCCATACTACGGCACTGAGTGCGAGATATCTTGCCGCTCTTGCGAATGACAAGGATAAGCCCCCGAAAAAATACTTCGCGGTTGGACGCGTATTTCGCAATGAATCAACAGACTTCAAGCATCTTGCTGAATTTCATCAGGTAGAGGGGATAGTCGTCTGGGAAAAAGCAACCTTCAGGCACTTATTGGGAATTCTCAAATTATTCTATTCAAAGCTCGGATTCGAAAAAGTGCGTTTTGTTCCAAGCTATTTCCCTTATACTGAACCAAGCGTCGAAGTGCACGTTTATTTCGAGCCTAAAAAGCAATGGATGGAATTAGGTGGTGCGGGTATATTCCGCCCAGAAGTTTCTATTCCGCTCTGCAACAGATATCCAGTCCTTGCATGGGGTCTGAGCCTTGAAAGACCATTGATGATGTTAATGGATGAGCAGGACATAAGGACGCCGTATAAAAATGATTTAGACTGGCTGAAAAAATCAAGGGTTCCGGAGCTGTAGAGAGTGCTAATGGGCAAGTTCGCAATAAATAAGTTTGTGGTTTGATGGTTGATAAAAAACTAGTACTGATCGGAGCTGCTGCGATTGCATTGGCACTGATTGTACTACTCGTGATATTTCCGACTGCTTCGCAACAGGAAAGCACATCCATCCCATTTCTCATCCAGAAATATGGAAATGCCGGGGGACAGGGTTTTGTTATTTATTCTGCAGCTGCAAAGGGGAATTTGACTATTCTTTCCTATTCTTCCAAACCGAGTAAAACCGTTTTTGTTGTAAATGAAAAGGGTTTTGGCAATGAAAAATTTGAATCGTTCATAGGCTCGCTTCGCGGTCTTGAGCATTTCGGATTTAATATCACCGAGATAACCCCTGCCACCGAAGTTACCAACGGAATTCTACTGGTGCCGACCGGGGCAATGCCAGCATGGACACTTAAGAGCGTTTCAACAGCCGACCCAACTAACTTACACGTAATTTATATAGGACGAAAGGACATGGTGCTAGACGGAACTGTAAAACAATCTGATTGGTTTGGCGTTCTTTCTCCCAATGCCGCTTCGGCAGTTTCGGTTATCGATATGCTTCCTGATGAAATGGTTGAAAAAAAACTTGTCGGACAGCTCGCAAATGAGATTCTTGAGGCCAGATGGGCGATTCTCAACAATAAATCCATTGGCGTGAATGGTGGGAATAAAGCGGATGCAACTTCCGGTGCGGGAAACAAAACCATGGTTTTGGATATGAAAGGCGGAACGTTTATGAGGGTTATTCCAATTTTTTGCTCTTCTTCGGGATCAGCTTCTTCGCCTTCGGACTCGGAATGTTATCGCCAGGCATTTGACTTTAATACGATTTCGCTTCAGACCGCGCAGATTTCCATTAATGATGCGGTTTTTCCATGGGAAAAGGCAGAGGTTCTGGTGTATTTGAACAAGACAAACGGAACTGCGAACATGCGCATTGAAAAGGACGGTGTGGTTGTGGAGTCAAAGGAACTGGAGCGCGTCACTGAAGAAGAAGCGGGGATAATACCTCTCCGCGTTGGATTTGAGGAGGCTGGAGATTACATAATAACAATTTCAGATAATTCTGGTGACATCGGCTCTGCGGTTCTGCACGTGAAATCACTCATAATAAAGTTAAACGAAACACGCGATGGACTATACCATCAGTTTGATGTAATTCTGGATGGAGAAAGGGCGGATGGACTTGAATTTAACGTAAGTTTGCTGAATTCCACTGAAAAGAAAAAGGCAAAGATTCTTGCAACTGGTGGAAGCGTAACTATCCCGGCCAAGCTTGGCAAAGGACTCAACATATTTGTTTTTGAAGGGCTTGGCGGAGAGGTTTTCGTTAAAATAGACAATACTTCCGAGAATATTTACGACATTTATCTCAAGTATGGACCGATAGGGGNNAAGGGACCGATAGGGCTTCTCCTCATCGTTATTGCATACATTGCCGCACGATTTGGAAGAAAACCAATTTACATAATACGCGTAGGGGACATTGTAACAGAAAAAAGACAAAACCTTGCGATTTCTTCCAAAAAAGTCCTGAGTATACTGCAGGGATGCAGGAATGAGCTTAGCATAACCGGCCCGATTACCGCGCTTGAATTCGCAACCGGAATAAAAAAGCATTTTACAGATGGTGCAGACATAACTGAGGGTAATGCAGAGGTAATCCTAAGGCGTATGGAAGTGCTTAACCTTGTTGAAGGCAGAAATGGATTTTACCAGCTTGTTGGAGAGGGGGACATACGCACGAATGCCCTGAAGAGACAAATAAGGGAAAAACTCATTGCAAAGGGAATTCATTTTGATGTAAACGGGGACAAATTCATTGCAAAGGATTTTGAAATTGGTTTCTTTGATGACAGATTCTCAAAAAAGAAAAAGGCAATGATAATTTTTGAGGATATGGACGAAATAAAGAAAACGCTTGCAGACATGTCAGACCGGGAGAGGTCAATACTGTTCCTAAAGGAATTCAACGGGATTCTTGAACTGCTGCCAATGGATAAGCTGGAGGATGTGTTATAAGTGTCTAGGGTTTTCAGTCCGGTGTCTTGTTGTGTTTTTTCGCTTCTTGTAATTGCGCTACTTTATGCCCAATATTCTGACCCACCAATATCTTCTGTGGTCTCAAACAATGCACAGGTTGCCTCTACGCTTTCTTCGGTTTCGGTTTCCCAGATGAATTGCAGCGTGATAAGTGATCCGCCTGGAATTGCATCCAATGTTGTGCAGGCCGCGGCAATATTTCCTATTGGCGCATACCCATCTGTTGATAACCGGATTTCAATTGGGTATATTCCTCAGGTTGCATGGGCATGGGGAGAACAACATTCCGGATTTTATGAGTGGCAGACTTCGCTTGGCGGAACGACTTGTACTGGTAGCGCTTCATTTGTGAATAGGACCGTTTACCCGAATATTCTCTATTCATTCAAAGGCTCAGGCGTGGTGGATACTACTCCGGGGGTACCTGCATCAATTCCGCAAGGAGTTGTTAGCACCCTTGCACTGACAAATGGAAGCGATAATCTTTCCATTACTGCGGGCGGAATAATAATCCTGACTTATGATATTGACAAAAACACGGTTGTTTGTACTGAAAGCACCGGCTGCACCTGCGAGTACGATTACATTGCAAGCGGATTGAAGAATATTACTCTTTCGTGCGGCTCAACACTCAAATACGCAGTTGAAGGCGGAGAACCGCTCTTTTTTCTTGAGCGTCCGATTCTTCGCGAGCAATGGTACAAAAATAATCTGTTTGACAATGCGGTTCTTTCAAAAAGGAGATTCTACAAGGGAGGGATATCCTTAAACGGAACTTCCGTAGGAAATTTCTCTCTTCGCGCATTTAATATTTCAACAGACTCGTTCGGATTCCAGAAAATAGTTTCGGTTCCGCAACCGGAGTTTGCTAATGTTTCGGTATTTGAAGGCGATATCGGAGCGGTTCCAATTCCTCTCAATTCCGATAACAGTTCTTTTGCTTATTCTTATGAAGTCAATCTCACCGCGCCCTATTCTGGCATCGGAAAAAATAATCTCTCCCTTTCACTCTCCGACGATTTCGGATTTGCGTTCACCACGGAGAAAGAAATTCTGAGCCGCGCGATGACGTTTGATGGAAATAAGAGTGAGGCTGGAAATTTGGTTTCCGGGGATACGACAAACTATGGAAAAAGCGCAAAATTCGAGTTTGATAATTTCAATGTCGGGATTCTGTCGCTTGGAACAATAGGAATTATTCTAGTTGTTGCATTGTTTGCAAAAAAACATTAGATATTTATTTTAGCCATAGGAATACGTGAGATTAATACGTGAGGGATATGCAACGAAGTCTAAGATCAAGAGCAACAAGGTTTCTAGTTTCGGCAGCTGTTGCTTTTGGAGTTTCGATTTTTGAATCGGTTCTCGCAGAAGCCATCGCAAANNAAATCGTGTACCCAAAAATCTTGCAAAACCGCGACGTTTGTTCCACATTCAAAACCCAATAGAGAAACTCTTCTGAAACGAACTTCCGACGGAAATGGAACTATTGAAATTCAATGCGATTATAAAACCAAATTGCCGGCAGTTGCCAAGGTTGGTTTTCAAGAGGATGATTGCGAAAGACGCATATATCTTTACAATTACGATATTTCCCTTTTTGAGCACAGAGGAATTGGCAATGCACTTGCTCTTGCTGGTTGGACCAAAATGCTTGGGAGTGCCGGAACGTTTGTTTACCCGAAAAAAAGAATCTATTATGCTATTAGATACGGCGCTGGGTGTCCAGCCAAAAAGGTAGTAAACGGAATTCTTAATCCAGATGAAATGGTAACTGCAGTTACGGAGCTGCTATCTGCGAAAGCAGTATTACACAGGCACCGTCGCGTAATTAAACTCAAAAACGAATGCTATTCAAACGTTATTGGCAATTACGACCTTGATAGATATAAGTCATTTCAAATAATCCTCAGAAGTCACGAACAACCACAAGAAGGTTGGGAAGGAATACTCTCGGCTTTTGGCGCAATCCTGATTGACGACGTAACTGAACCGCAAACCCCGACCGCATTTGAAAGATGCCATTCGGACTTTTATGGTCAAGCGTCTTTAGATGTAAAAGCCACGGCAAAAACATACAAAGAAGAACAGACACTTATTGAGAAGGCAATTAAGGATAAATGCAGTGGGTTGAATTCGGATTATAAGGCGGTTTTCATCCGCCCTTGTGAAGGCCAGTTTTTCGTTTCTTTTGATAGCGACACTACTGTGGTTGGTAAAGGCGGGCTATATGGAGTTTGTCAGGATCTTCAGGATAGTTTTGTTACAGATGTATTCGTGGCTTTTAAAGTTGACAGTGCTGGCAGTAAATGCGGCAAAGATGGAGAACTTTTATATCCAAGCGAAAAATATCCTCAAAATGTAAGCGCCTCGTTTAAGGGTGCCGACCCAATCCGGGCTTTAATCGACACATGTTATGGAAATGTTCGTTTTCACGCATGGTTTCCTGTTTTCAAGGACCCAAAAGCCATAGAATATGCAAAAAGCAAAGGAGTGCACGGAGGACAAGAGGCCGTAGGCATACTTCCAAATCTTTTTGGCCTTTATGATGTTCCGCTGTTAAGTCAGGTTTATGCAAACCCAGCTGTTGGCGAGGTTATTAAATACGAGTTGGGTCTTCTAGACGAGATCGTTCATCTGTATCCAGATTTAGAAGGAATGAATCTTGATTATATACGATATGCCGATTATGATGAATTTAATAACAGTTATAAAGGCGGCTTGCCTCTAGGGTATCGCGTTTTAGTTAATTCAACGGATATAGCAAATTTCGTCAAAAAACTACGCGAAAAATACCCAACCCTTATTTTATCTGCGGATATTGCACCAACCGCAACAAAAAGAAGTGAGGTCGGGCAGGATAGGATATTTCACTATTTAGATATGGCTTTGCCAATGTTCTATACTGGTTTTAATATTGATGATAGTCTTGTAGGAGATGAATTGAAATATTTGCTCTCTCGATATCCTTCACTCACTGTTCTTCCTATTTTGAGAGGATGGGCATGTAACGAATGGTGCAAATTTTACGAAAACCCGCAACAGTTTTTGAGTTCTTTATTACTTTCAATAAATCAGGTTCTTACTGGAGGTGCACCGGGTTATGCAGTATTTACTTACGAATCATTGATAAGGGATATGGGTTCTGATGGATTATCTGATGTTTTGAAATGGTGAAAAGGTGTCAAAATGAAACCAAATTTTAGTTTAATCGTTTTAATAATTTCCTTAACAGCTTTGCTTTTTTTTATTTATTTTTACAATTCTAAACCAGAATTTAAATTTTATGTGATTTACCTCTCAGAAATCGTCCCAGCGTCATTAAACCAGGTGCCTTATGGGGTTTATATCTGGTATACGGATTTCAGACATAGATATAATTGTGAATTGCCCGAATGTTTCGCAAAAGTAGAAAGATGTAAGTCCATGCACGGGTCAGACACTTATATTTACAAAGTCGCCAGGAGTAGTTTGATGGACGGTTGGAGTATGGAATACTTTGATAAAAATGGCAAGTCGCTCTGTTTTCTCTATTCTGGATTGTGCATACAGGATGGTTGCGACGAAAGATATAAACAATGCCCGAAGACCTCTTCATGCAATCTCATTCTGGGAAACAATTTCAAATTACCGTTTGAGTCCAAATAGAAATCAATGTTTCAATATCCGAATCCTTTCCATAGGCGCAGTGGGAGTCGTAGTGTTTGTGCTATTAATGAGAAGATAAATCTTCCTTTCGTGAAATGTCACTCGTCAGCGAATCGGCTCAAGAATCAGGGTAAACCCAAATTTAAGCATGCCACCCTCTTTTTCGCAATCAACAGTGGCTTTCACACTTTCCGGAGAGCCTTCAGAACCAGCAGCAGTGAAATCGTCCACGAGCCTGAAAAAGTTTCTCAACCCATAATCTGCAAAGTTTGTCGAAACAAACGTGACATCTGTTTCTGGACTGACGATGCCACCATTTCTATTGATAACCGAATATCCGAAATTTACATTTGCACCAGGCAGTCCTATCGGGAGTATAAACCAGTCAGCTCCGTGCAGGTATATTGATGCTGTTGCAATGCTCAATGTCGGCCATTTCCTTTTTTTCAGCATTAAATCAAGATCAATATAAGTTCCGTTTCCTGTTCCCGCATTCCAGACATGAAAAAACCCATCTCTTGTAATCGTGGCAAGTACAGCATCCTGCCAATTCTCATATTTTGCTGAATCAATTGCAACCTGGATTATCTCTTTTTTTCCTATAAAATTTTCAGAGGCATGGGAGGTGTGGTCATATCTTTGTATCATTTGCGGTTTGATATCTTCATCCTCAATGCCCAGAGAGAATACCCGCACTTCTCGTTCGTCCATGGTTAAGACGATTCCGTTTCCAATCATCCGCACGTCGAAATATTTTTTAGTCTGACTTATGATGTCAGTGCTTAAATTCAGGAAGTCGATTTGTTTTTTGATGGTTCTTCCGTCGGGTAATGTTGCACATATAACCAACTCGAGATGAAGCAATTTGCCAGTACCTGGTTCGGTTGAAATAACCCTTCCGGTTTCCATGAACTGTGGCTGTGAAATAGATTCAACCGGTGCGCCCCGCTCTTTTGAGGATGGTGTGCCGCGCTTTTTCGCATGGACTGGTTCTTCAAGAAGTAATGAGGGGGTTAAAGCAGCAACTCCTACAAATCCGAGCATCTGGCGTCTGGAAATCTGCCTGTACATATAGGATTATTGTGTATAAAAAGGTATTAAAATGCATATATATCTGAGAATTCTACAACTTGGAGAGTTCCTTAATTCTCTTTGCCTGTTCCCTGAGACGTTTTGCGATTTGCCTGTCGTCCTCTCTGATATTTGGTTTCATTAAGGTTACAAAAAGTCATATATGTTCTTTCTTAGGCCAACTGCTAAAATAAAGACTTCATTTGAGATGTCATTTATTTCGTATAATATGCGATGTTTGCCAATTCTGAAACTCCACATGCCCTTTAGATTGCCGGTCAAACCTTTTCCAGCATATGGGGTTTCCATTATTTTCAGTAGCGCCTCGTTTGCACGTTCTTTTGCATCATT
>DUGF01000086.1:13837-15421 GCA_013331535.1 Microcaldota archaeon
AAATATTTGAAAAACGCCCTTTGCCCCAACCTAAAGGAAGGAGTTTACCGGGTTGGCATTTTTCAAATCATTATCAAGCTTTTTGAAGTTTCGTTCCCATGTATTGCTGAAATTGAGTGTGTACACCATTTTCTCAACTTACAATGAATTGAGATAAGCAGAAAGTTCTGTTTTTGTTTTAATGTTTTTTACCCTCCCCTGGGCAAAATCCTTTTTACTTTCTTCCACCTGTTTCAGAATATCCGCATCTAAGTTGATTTCCAATGTTTCTACCAGACTTTCCATTACTTCAACGTGCTTTATTAATTCAACTAAGACACTGGAATTAACGGAGATCTGTTTTATCTTCACTGTTTCATGCTCACCCATATTCTTCACCATCTAACATTTCCACTTTCAATCTTTATATCCCTTTCGCCAAGCAGTCCGAGATCTCCTTCCGTTCCGTGCGGCTCAAAACAATTTGTTTCGCGTTCAGCGTTTCCGGTTTTGTGTTTCGAGTCTTGAATGTTTCGCCTTTCTGTCTTCTCTTTCTTATCTCTCCGCCAGTTCCTTAANNAATTCTCTTTGCCTGTTCCCTGAGGCGTTTTGCAATTTGCCTCGTCCTCTTTTCCTGCAGTGGGGACTCTTCGGATCGGTCTGGGGATTGAAGAATAAATAATTTGCAGGCCGTTTATGAATGTTTTCCAATAAAACTTTTCATCTGTTCCAGATACTCGTAAATTGCCTTTGATATTTTTATAAGCTTCAACAATTGCTCCCTGGTTATCCTATAATATTCGTGAGCGATAAGATTCCGGTAATACGTGAGTTCCTTTATTTTCTTCAGGACTGCCTCGTCTATTGCCCCCTCTTTATGGATTATTTCAAATGTCTCCCGGTAATCCATGGGTATCTTGAATTTGCACTGAGAGATAATGTCGTCCGCAAGGTCGATTGAGCTGTTTATTGCCTGGAAAAGGCTCATCGCGGACGCGTTGAACTTCACTGTGTCATTCAGATCGTTTTCGTTCTGGAACGCGAGGCCAAGCTCTTTCATGCTCTCTTCTATCCGGTTTATGATTATAGACAGGCGTTGCTTGTCGAATTTGTACTTTTTCATTATTATCAACGACTCCTCAAAACCGAGGCGGAGAGCCTGTTCAGCACAGGGGCATAATCAAGATACTCTTTTATTATGCCCGATTTTATTCTGGCAAGCTGCTTGCTGTCACTGACAAATAACTCCCTGCCTTCCCGAAAAACCCGGAATTTCATAGGAAGCGGCAAATCTTTCAGAAGAGCCAAATCTATATCTTTGCTATATGCCGAACCAATTTCAGCAGCATCGTGTTCATCTCCCCTTGTAATCACACAGATATCTACATCAGACTGCGGTTTGTCAGTCCCGCGGGCATGAGAGCCAAACAGATAGATCGCTATCACGCTCCGCTCGCTCTTCAACCGTTTTATTAGTTTTTTCAAATGAGCTGTTAACCACGGTTTCATTTCCACCATCTTCACAATCTGGATAATTCCAGGTTTTCCCCTTCTTTCCGCATCTCCCGCTTATCTCTCCGCCAGTTCCTTAATTCTCTTTGCCTG
>DUGF01000051.1 GCA_013331535.1 Microcaldota archaeon
TCTTTGCGTTGAAGGGCCTATAAACATATATGACTTGACTTCAACAAAATCTGTATTTCCACGATTAATTAATTCGGCATATTTTTCATAATCCTTGTTGTTTATGCCTTTAATCATTGTTAATCTAATGCAAGTACGTTGTTTCTTTTGTGCCATATAGTCTAAGCTTTGTAACAAACGCTCCCAATTATCTTTGAAAAGAGGCTTGTCAACATCTTTTAACATGTCCTTTGTCGGAGCGTCTACACTTATATATAATTGAGTCACTGGATTTAGATCCCTAATTTGCTCTGGGTATTGCGCATTTGTTACAAGAAAAGTTGAAACACCCTGCTTGTTAAATTCATCAATTGCCTCATTGATCTTTGGATAAAATATCGGTTCACCAGTTAGGGACAATGCAACGTGCTTTACTGTTTGCGATTTTTCATATATTTTTTTGTTGGCATTTTTTGATCCTTTAAATCCGACAAGAAGCTTATGGTGTGCAGCCTGGCTCTCATTAACAACTTTAACTGGATCATCAACAGACCATTTCCAATCCTTTGAAACTGGCGCCTTGTATCCTCTCCAACAAAAAGTGCATCTGTTAGCACAGCTAATACTAGTAGTCATCTGAAGGCATTGGTTGCTCATAATCCCATAAAAAGTTAATTTGTAGCATCCGCCTTCTCCTTTAATCATGCTCTTTGTCCAGCCACAAATCTTTACAGCACTATGATTACCAACAATTCTATATTGTTGCTTCTCAAGTTCTGCCCTTGCTGCTGGGGTAAGCATTGATTTATCTTCCATAAAACAACAAGAGTAATAAAAATCATTAAAAAGCTTTTGAGAAACAAGATCTGGAATTGGTTTTTAAATTTGACCGAACAGAAAATAGTAGAGGATGATACTATGAAAAAAAGTAAAAAATGCGATTGTGGATCTGGAAAAGGCTCAGATAAATGCTGTGAAACAAAAGGGAAAAAATCAAGTGGCGGATGTTGCGGTACTTGCTAGGTTTTTCTAATTCTTTCTTTTTCTAAAGATAAAAAATGCAGAAAACTAAAGTTTTCTTATTTCAAAATCTAAAGATTTAGAAATGCAGGGGAAGAAACCCGAGACCAGGTCTCCGTTCATCACCTATTTTTACCTCGTTGCTGATTGACATTATCGAGGTCAAAATATATAAAGGCTGCTCTAGCTGAAGTGCAGGAATTCCTAAGAATTAGGTGGGCTTGAACGTAAGTTCTATTTATAGCTTGGCCAGATAGGGGCTGTGGGACAGAATTAAGTCGCACCAATCTCAAATAGGTTGTGCCAGATAGCAGTACAAAAATCAGCGGTGTCTATTCTGTCATTTCTTCTCTGTGCAATTTCCCAGCCAAATCTTCTTTTGTCAACAGACCAGCCATTCTCAGAGGTTTCTCTCAAATAATACTGCTCAAGATAACCCTCGGTATTCTTGACAAAATCAATCAGTGTTCTTTTCCAGTTCCAATTTCCTCTCATTCTTGTTTTCTTTTTTGGGATTACGTATATTTTGGTATCTCTGCTAAACCCATCAAAATAGTATGCACAGCTATAATATCTGTCAAGCCGAATACTATTCAATTTTATATCAGTAGAAGCAATCATTTTCATTGCTTTTTCATATGCTTCTTTTTCACTTTTCATACTTGTTCCTTGGGCAACGTACATTCTTGTTTTTATGTCAATGAGTTTGAATGAGTAAACAAATGCCTGCACCGTTTTTCCTTCCTTATTTTCAGGTTGTTGGGTTTCGGCTTCCTTCATTCGTTCTCCTCTTTTTTGCGTTTCTGTTGCATAATGTTTTGAAATTGTGAGAGAATAGCCTGTTCCATCCCCTGCTGCATCAATGTCTTTCACCCCTTTTTTCTTCAGGATAAGGACATGCAGATTATGAAGGGCCATATCCACCTCTTCATCAGAGTAAAGGCGTTCTATGGTCTTGTAACTTACGTCAATATCAGAAAGAACAGAAAATATTGCAAGCATGGACGTCATCATCCTGTTGCTTTCTCCGAATAACCTGTGCAACAGCAGGAGAAGAACCCTCTGCTTTAGCGTAAGTTCATGAGGCCTGCCAGGTGCAGGAGCTATTTGAATTGTGTCGACTGCTTCATCTACTAACGGCCTAAGCTGTTTCATTGCTTCTTTTATCCTGAGGGCATACTGTTCCTCGTAAGTTCTCCAGTCCCTCTTTCCGTCTGGATGCTTTTTCCTGTAATCTTCCAATAGAAATTCATCAATATCCTTCAGCTTTTCTGCGACATCTTTGTAGGTTACTGCCATGATTGTATATGGACAGAAAGGTTTTTAAGTATATACTAAGTATATACTATTATGAGAAAAATCAACCTGAAAGAAAAAACAGAGGTCAAAGTAACGGGCATTGTAGGATTTCTTGAAAAGAGGGTAACTGCTTTTGGCAATGGTGCCAAAGTAGACTGCCCAAAAGAGTTCATTGGCAAGCGCGTTTATCTGATTATTTGCAGGGGTTAATCCCTATTTATGTCCCACAGCCCCAGATAGGAGTTAGGCGATTGACTAAATCATCCCAACCCCTTAGCCCCAAGCGCTAGCTGGTCAATCGTAGCAACGAATTCTCTAGCATCGCTCAAAACCTTTGAAGCTTCTTGTGAAGTTATTTCGCCAAGTCCATAAGAAGCTTTTATACGTTCAGTTTTAGCATACTCTAATGAGTCTGAATATTTCTTGCCCAAAGTTTTGGCCCTCTTTACGTAATCCAAATATTCTTTGTCAACCTTCTGCTCTTTTACATAAAACATTTCAAACGCAGAGATAGCGCATTCGTGGGATCGTGCTTCTAACCCTATTAACCAAAGGCTTGCCATGGTCGCATGATACATCGCATAGTAGCCACAGGTTATTGCCCAGTCAAAGAACTTATTGTCATTCATCAGTTTTGCAGCAAATAAATTCCTATTTGCCTTCTCCAAATGTTCTTCGGCTTTCTCAACACTTGCTGGTACTTTCAAAAGTCGCTTCGGTACATTAGGAGCTCCCTCAAAACATCTATCAAGTAAAGTCATATCGGTTCACCCAATTCTAAAACCTCTTTCCAGAAGTTTTCTTCTCCTGATAAAACTACGTGATCTAGCCAGATTGTAGCATATATCGGTTCTTTATTCCATTTGGCAACAAACTCTTTGTAATCAACCAGATGAAATGAAAAAACCTTGCCGCTCAGTGTTTCTAGCTTAGTTTTAAGCTGGTTGATTACGGCTTTCAGATTTTGATCTATATTCCTTGCAACTATCAAAATATCAACATCACTGCTCACTTTGGAATCGTCTCTTGCAGTTGAACCAAAGAGCAGTATGAAACGAATATCTGCAGAGTGTTTATCAAAATTCTTAGTAATATCGCTCACTAAATTAACTAACCACGATTGAAATTGAGGGTTTTTTGAGTAGAATTTTTGCTTCTTTTCCATTTCCAGAATAGTAAATATCTTTACGGCTAGTTCATGTTTTCTGTTTAGTGTGTATTCTTTTATTTTACCTTTAGTCTTTGAGTTCAGCACCTTAATTTTTTCTAGCTCTTTAAGATAATGCTGAACTCGCTCGTAGGACAATTTACAATTGTTGGCAATTTGCCGTATATACTGTGACTTGGTTGGTTCTTTCAGAAACGTTTCTAGGATTAGCTTTGAGTTATCGAGTGAAACCATAAATACAGATTAAGTTGATTAAGTTTTTAAAGCTAACTAAAAATCAATCATATGATTGAAATTTCAATCACAACTATTCAACTGGACCGTGTCCTCTGGTCTGATTAGAATGCAGGGGAAGAGATTGACGGCTTTGCTGTCAAATTTTGAAATCGACAGATTTCAAAGCTTTCGAACTCTTGAAGGCACTAAGCCACTGGACCCTGAATCCAGCACGTTTAACCGTTGCGAACACATTCCAAGACCCAAAACACGGAACCCGGAACAGTATACTTCGCTACCCCTGCTGAGAATGAAAAATATGTAAAAGATTATTTAAAATCAGAGGATGATCAATATTGAAGATTTATGCAACCGCCCAAACTGGTAGATACATGTGCCGGGCAAACTTTAAAACCATCAATCAAAGAATTAACCGAAACACCTTTGCTTTTGAATGGAAGAGTATAAGCAAAATGGGTGAACCCCCCGGAATCGTTCTCATCAAAATGAATCGTATGCGCCATTCCTCCGAGTATTGCTATATACGCATCAGTAAAATCATGGGTAGAGAATTTTGCTGAATTCAACATTCCTTGGGTTACGGTTGGCAAAAGCGGGACGGATGAAAAAGTAACTCCGTCATTATCTGATAGAATAATTTTCATCAGAACAAGCATGCCATCTTTTACGAATACACCAGCAAGAATCTTTCCATCTGAAGATAATGTTCCTTTTACGTAAGTTGCACCATCAAAATCAATCGTGGTTGAAGAAGAAGGTTCACCTTGAGAATAAAATAAATCCTCTGCCCCGCAGAAAAGATGGATACCACTATTGGTTACGACTGAGGTCGCATTTCTGTCGCAGACCAGATACATAATCTCTTCGTTGTCCCCTACGATTGTCCGCATGCCCATTCGAATTTCCTTTCTTCCATTACGATAGGAAAGAAGAAGATTTTTCCCATCAGGAGTACTGCAATTGACATCGCCCCACCTGCTGGTAACTTCTGGTTTGGAGGCGTCGTTTTGCTTGGGAGTACCGACTCTAGGTGTGTATTCGGAAACAAGTGGAAGGATTGTGGTAGTTCGATTAGAGGATGGTCCCGCACATGCGAGTAACAAAGAACCGAATAGAACTGTGCGCATAGCATATATCTGTGGTAGCAAATATTTAAAAATGAAGGTTTTTGGATTACAAGAGCTTTATTTTCATGTCATTCTCAGATGCCCTTTCTGTGAGGTGTGCGTATTCCTCGGATTTGGCTTGAATAGAACGGATTACCCCGCCTTTTTCTGCCAAGGAAACACCGGCATCCTTGCTTGCCAGGGCAGCCGACACATCCTTCCATGTCGGGGTTTTAACATCAGAATTAAATGCAACCCCATAGGTTTTTTGCTTGTTATCAACGTCGTAAACTGTAACTGCAAAAAGATGCTCGTATTTTCCCTCTTTTTTCTCTGCTTTTCCGCTTGTTGCGTAAGTTGGCTTGAGAGCCCGTTTTGATAGTTTCAGATCAGATACAGCTTCCGGTTCAGGAACTTCGGCTTTCTTGGTTGTGGTTGAACGCCAGGCTTCTTCAGATTCGAACGCATTGCGCGGAGTTGGTAATGGTTTTATGAATTTGAGGACGCCGAATTTTTCTTTGTTTTCGGATGTTGAAAGCGCACCGGGTACAAGCACTGGTTTCGGATTCTTTATCGCGCGCTGGTGTGAAACATGAACTGCATCCATCTGGTCTTTGGATAATTTTCCTTTCGTATCCCGGATTATTTCTGCAACCCTTCCGAAGGTAGTATTAGCTGGAGGAATAGAACCGCTTAGATAATCTTCTATTCGTTTTCTTCCTGAAACTGTGAACTCCTGCTCCAGGAAATCGCTTGTTTTTTTGTCCAACTTAACTGGCGCCATTTTTCTTTCTTCTGCATAAGCTTCAACCACAAACATCACCCTAAACCTACATATCCCTCATCCTTATTATTTAAATCTTTGCTTTTTATATCAAACTTCTTTTTCTTCCTGAACCTGAAATACAGGAATATCAGGACCAACACTGCAACTATAAGAATCAGTGGACGGGTTGCTTTTTTCCCTTCTTCGCTGGAAACGTATTCGAATGGATTTGAGGTTGCATCAGAAAGCTGTTTACCCAAATAATCCTCATAAGAAGTGAAAACATTCTTTGAACCGATTAATTTCTCTTCCTTCTTTGCTTCAATACTGTATGTTCCCTTCCAACCCATAAGAACGAACGCACTGCCTTCTTCATCTGTTTCGAATGTGAATTCTTCTCCCTTTGGAGATTTTACGAGAACAGTAGCATATTGAAGAGGTGCTCCATTCTCCAGTACAGTCACTGTCACTTTTGAGCCAACCTCGGCAATGTCAGGTACAACAAGCTCATAAGTAGCCTCAGCACACGTGTTCTCAACACAGGATTCTCCTTCCTTGCAGTCGGTATCCTCGCAACACTGGTAATTATTCCATTTGTGAGCATCTACATATCCGCATTCCTTTTCCTGAACTTGAAGACACTGGCCATCAGAACAGAACTGATCACTGGCGCATTCAGAATCGAAATTGCAGTCACGTTGAACGCAGAATTTTTCTTCGGTATCGCAACGCTGCCATCCCTTACAATCAGCACTCACACAGCATTCATACGCATTCCATTGATGGTCTTCCGGATAGCCGCAATACCCCGTTACTGGCTTGCAGATATTATCAGAATAATCACACGACATATGATCCGGACAGGAAGAATCATCTACACATTGAACTGAAACGCAGAGGTAATCTACGCACATCTGATTATCCTTTGGACAGTTTTTGTCCACTTCACACTCTTTGTATAAACACGCGCCTTCCTCCATTGTATCTTCATCAGGAGTTTCAGAACAAAACATTTCCCCTGCGCAATCGCTTATTTCATCGCATGAATTTTCTTCGCATTCCCAGTCATCATTGCAGAACTCGTCATATCCGCATTCTTCTTCACTGACGCACTCCACTGATTCACAAGTACCATCCAGACAAAGCTCTCCGCCAGGACAGTCTGTGTCAAATTCACAAAAATTTTTCATCATTAAGACTTCCCTTTCCATCTCGACGCATTCGCCTTCCTCGTCCATTATGTAACCATCATCACATATCCAGTCGCAACGGCGTGGTACCCAGATTGCATTGTCCTTGCGTTCACCAGACGGATTGCGGCAGAAAGTCATAAATGTAAAATCAGATTGGCCGGTGCGCCTCTGAGCTGGAACATACTGGAACTGGAAAGTCTTTGAACCATATTTTGCAGAGCGGACAGTTGCTTCGTATAATCCACGTTTTCTCAGCCTGAATTTTACATCTCCTGAATCATCAGGATTTTTCTCGCCAACAAGACTGACAAACGGCCTTGCAAGGACAAGACGTACTCTTGCATCTTCCAGAGGTCTCCCTTCTTTTGTCTTAAGACTCAGTGTAAAGATGTTGTTTCGGACAACTGTCACTCCACGGAACTCTATGGTTTCATTGCTTTCAAGACATGCGCCATCCAGGCAGGAATAACTTGGGGGGCAGTCAGCGATTTCATAAACCGGCGTGTTTTCGTCTCTGCAGGACCATTCCCGCACCTGGTCTTCGGAGACACATTCATCAGAATTCTTAGATGGTGTCTTGTAGCCCCCAGCATGTGAAATCCAGGTAATTTCTCCTTTTACCCCGCGTTCAAGACCATCTTCGTCACGGCAATCCGTGATTTTTTCGGTTTCGCTTTCATTTACGCGCACTGGCTCTCTTTCCACTTCATGGTATGTGTTTTCTAATTCAGAGGATATGCCTCCTCCGCTATCATATACAGTTACATCCACACGGCTGTCAAACGTTGCGGATGTTGAAGACGAAGTCGTTGCTTGGGGACTTGCGGATAGTAGTACAGAGGTGTTATTGCTATTTCCAAGAGTATCATTAGCGAAAACATATGCTGTGTATGCACCGCTGGCAAGGATGCTCACTGATCTCCTGTAAAGTCCTGTTGTAGCATCGTACTCCATAACATAGTTTTGTGGGGAAAGTTCGGCAACGTAAAGGGTTATGTTGAGAAGGCTTGAAGTTGCATCTGAAACATTTGCCGTGAATGCGACAGAATCTCCGGCTGTTAGTGTGTAGCCGGTTGATGGACTGGTTATGGAAACGCTTGGAGCAGTGTAATCGGTTGTTATGTTGAATGATTGGGAGGTGTTAGCATTTCCAGAATTATCAGAACAGGATAGACCCCAGGAATGGTTCGCGGAACCAATATTCGTTACGGTGTAATTGGTTGCGGTTCCATTTGCAGCGGAAATGCTGCTAACGTTAGTTGCCCCGTCTATGGTTATGTTGCACGTCATTGTATTGTTCCGCGTATCTGTTGCAGTCCAGTTGAAATTGAGGAAACTCGCGGTTGTATTTGTGCGGTTCGCGGGTGAGTTAAGCGTAATCGCTGGCACAGTCTTATCTATAGTGAAGTTTATTGTTGAAGATGTATTGGTATTGCTAGAGAGGTCGGAGATTGTAACATTGACATAATGGAAACCCTCAACATTTGAATTGACGTTGAACGTCGTGTTGTCGCAATTGGAAATATTTGTTGATGTGCCCCCATCAACAGAGTACGTGCATCTGGAATTATTCACTCCGGCAAGTGCATCACTGGCAGCAAAGTTTAGTGGAATTGAAGAATTGTAGCTCAGATTAAGGGAATTTGTCGGGTATAGAACTGAAGCCTGCGGAACAGTGGTATCCAGGATAAATTGATTAGCAGATGAAGTTGTTGAATTTTCTGCAGTATCCCAACAGGTTACAGACCAGTTATGCCTTGCAACACTGAAACCGGTTACGGACCAGTTTACTGCGGTTCCGTTTGCTGTGTAAATATTGGATTGATTTAGGATTCCATCAATTGTAAGGTTAGATATAAGTTCTGTAGAAAGGTCGTCTGTGCATGTCCAGGTGAAATTGAGGATTATTGAGGTATTATTTGTATAGGTTGCGTTTAGAGGGTAATTCAGCGTTATTGACGGGGCAGAAACATCCGGAATAGTTATGTTTACCATATTGCTGGTCCTATTGGTTCCATTTGCACCAGAAGAATCTATCGGGTAGGCAACAGCATACCAACTGCTGCTTCCGACAGGGCCTGTTTCAAAATAGGCAATTGCGTCAGAATCATTGCCAGTCGCACTTCGATTGTAAAGTGAAGCGACTTGCTGAGCGGTAAGCGTGCGATTGTAAATTTTCACCTGATCGATTAAGCCATCCCAGTTGTTGGTAAGGCTTGTATCTGCTCCGATAATCAAATCCGCTTGTCTGCCTACCAGTCCGACAGATGTATCGCTTGCAAAAGAGCGGTTCACACCATCAACATAAAGATAAAGCGTGTCTGTGTAATTATCCCGTGTAGCAACTATGTGGTGCCAGTTGTTGTCGAGCATCGGAACTGTTGAGCTGTTTGCGACTGTGACAGATGGTTGGTTTGTACTATCCACACCCCGTATTCTGAAGGTAAGAGTTGTGGAAGAAAAAAACAGGGAATACCCTGAGGTAGAACCAGAATTTCCTTTTTCGAGAAGATAGTTCCCGCCAGCAATTGACTTGAACCATAGTTCTATGGAAAAATTCTGGGTTGCAGAGAAATTCAGGGTTTCTGCATTTGAAACTCCTATGAAATCATCAGAGCCATCAAAGGAATAGCAAGACCCGACCTTGCATGACGTAGTAAACGTTGGCTCTACCGGATCGCCCAATCCGGCATAACCTGGTTTGACCGTATGATTAACTCCGGAAAAGTCATAAATCGTAGTTTCATCTGAAGAATAAATGCGATTATTGAAGGGAACGTTGAGAAGCATTATAGGAACACTATTTAGATACCAGGAATAAATTGCAATAATCGTATCCCCGTCGGCATCTGCTGAAGCATTAAATGTAAGCGAAAGATTGGTAGTGTTGATCGCATATCTGGATATATTCGCTGAATTAAGCGATGGCGCAGTGCCATTTGCCAGGATAGTTACTGTGTTGTTGCTCCAGAAAACAGAACTGTTCAAACCCCCGGCATCTATCGCAGATGCAGTTGAGTTCCATTTCTCACCAACAAGGGTTTCTACATGAGAGGTGAAGTTATTTCCAAATGAGGCGTTCTCT
>DUGF01000067.1 GCA_013331535.1 Microcaldota archaeon
CTAACAAAACAAAATCTTCCAATGATTTCTGAGATGGTTGATGCGTGCGTGTTGCTTGGCGCAGATGTGATCCAATTTTTGAGATTTATGCCGCTTGAAGTTTTAGAAACTTCAAGGCCTTTGACCCGCAGGTCAAACGGACTTGAGTGCGGACCAACAACGATTGGTGAACGCGATGCTGCGCGATTTTTTGGCAAACTCGAAGAATTGCGCGTTCGCTACCCAAGTGTCTATCTTTCCGCAGGCGGCTCGCTCGGCTTTCAATTCAGGAAAAAGGAAAAACAAGTTTCATGCCCTGCTGGAAAAACCCAGTTTGTCATTGGTCTTGATAACGGAATTTATCCATGCATTTATCTCACCCAGCGCGAAAACCGCTTGGGTGAATTTATTGATGGAGAACTGGAGATCGAACGTGAGTTTGCGCTTGATGCTACCGGAGCTGGCGTCAAACCAAATCCGTTCGAGTGCCCGGCTTATGCGTATCTGAAAAAAGAATAAAACGGAGGGATATAAATGTACAAATTTGAAAACAAAGTGCGGGGAACTGTGAACGGGAAACCGGGAACTGAAATGGGAAGGGATTTACTTCACTGTCGCAAATTCGGCGAGAGTGTCGTCTTCTCCAGATATCAGACGTATTGCTGAAAAATATCGCAGGGAAACCTTTCGACTTCCATACGTTCTTTCAAAAGAACAGTTTGGAGAAGAAACCAGAAAGCGATTATCTTCGGATTGTTCCTCAAGGGCACGCGTATACCTACGAGAAAGATGGGGCGTTGATTTTGATTCGCTTGAACTAAATCTTCAAGGCGTTGTCCTTCCGCGGCAACTCGCACGATTTGATGCAGAGGCTTTGATGTCCTTTGCAATCGCAAGGGATTTAGGAGTTCCTTTTGGGATTCTTGAACTTACATTGGATTGTTGGATGCCCGCACCTTACAAAGACAGTTTCATATCACAGTATGTTTGGGATGTTGATGGTGCAGTTATACTTCGTGAAACCGTGCCGAAGCCTGAACCGTATACTTCTTTGGACGCATTAAGAAATGCTTGCGGAGAGAATATGGCCGAGGCATTTAGGCAAGCAACCCGACAGGTTCTGCAAATGGCGTATACTTGCGATCTATCCTCAATCTACTCGAAAATCGTTCTTATGAACCTCAGATCCAATGGGCAGAAAATCGGCCAGCTGTTCGTGAAAGAGGGCAATCTTCTTGTTCCACAAGCCTTTTACAATGGCAGATATGGAAAATATTCGCTTGAAGATATTGAAGGGTTTGCTTTGGAAGGAAAAGTCCGGCCATCCGCTTCATGGAACTACAGCGAGTTTTACCTTCTTCTGCCAGGTATTCTATGTCCAGAACTTGCATATGCGGTTTCCCCCTTTGAATTCGATAGCGGAAAAATCCCTGAAATTGCAAGGCTGGCGTTTAAGGCAGTTGAATCAACTTCTGGTTTTTGCCCGCTCTGCGTGCCTTTCCCTCCAATAAGTACAATTGATCCGATTAGGCTGAAGTCAAAGCTCGGGAAATACCCGGAATATGCAGTTTTGAAAACAATGACTCCTGAAAGTTTGTTCGGTTTGCTTCCGGACCTTTCCGGTTGCGCTGACATATGGGAGCTTGCGTTTCGGGTTATGTATGTTCTGGAGGATGCGGTAAAATCCGCTAAGGTCAGGTATTAATTGGTTTGGTGTTAATATGATTTATATGTCGTCAAAATCAACACCAAAAGGAATGCGGGATTTTCTTCCCGAGGATATGATACTGCGAAACGAAGTTTTCGCTAAGATTGAGGCAGTTTACAGGAAATACGGCTATCGTCCTCTGGAAACTCCAGTTATGGAATATCTTGAAACACTCAGGGCAAAGGCAGGCGGGGATATCGAAGGAGAGATATTCGAAATCGCGAGTGGAAGCGGAAAAAAACAAAATACGGAAAAAAGCGAAAACAGCAAGAACGAAAGCGGAAAGAACGAATATGGTTTGCGTTTTGACTTAACCGTCCCGCTTGCTCGTGTCGCGTCAAACACAGCAGAGCCAAAGCCATTCAAACGATATAGCATTTCCAATGTGTGGAGAAAAGAAGAACCGCAACGTGGAAGATTCCGCGAATTCTGGCAGGCTGATATTGATATTGTAGGAAGCAAGTCCATGCGTGCAGAGGCAGAGATTTTGTCAGTGGCACGGGAAGCGCTTGTTGGATTTGGCTTTGAAAATCCGAGAATTCTTATCAACAACCGCAAAATAATGGACGCGATTGTAGATGATCTGGATATGGGTGACAATGTCGATGACATATTACGAGTTCTTGATAAAACCGATAAAATCGGGGAAGCAGCCGTTCGAACTGAACTTGAAGGAATCATTGGTAAAAAGGCGACTAAGACCGTTCTCGAACTTGTGAAGATTGGTGGAGAGAACGAGGATAAGCTGCGTGCAGTAGAGGAAATCTGTCCGGAAGGTGTTGCAGAGCTTCGCGAGATAATTTCATTATGTAATTCTGCAGGTTTTGAAGTAGAAGTAGATCTGGTAATGGTTCGTGGATTAGGATATTACACCGGTCCGGTTTTTGAAATAAAATTATCTGATGGCATCGGAACAATCGCAGGAGGCGGAAGATATGACAAGCTTCTTGGTCTTTATGGCCAGCCTGATTGTGCAATAGGAATTTCAATAGGGATCGAGCGGCTCATCACATTGATAAAAGAGCGCAATGAAAAAGAGCGCGGCAACCAACAGCCAGCCAAAACATACACGCAAGTTTTTGTTGGTTGTGTAAAGCCAGAATTCTACGGCTATGCCGCAAAGATCGCGGGAGAATTCAGGGCCGCCGGAGTTGCTACCGAAACAGACCTTAACGAGCGCAATCTGAGGAAGCAGATGGATTATGCGAATTCTTTGGTTATTCCATTCTTTGCCGTAGTCGGTGAGCGCGAGGAAAAGGAGAAAAAGGTAACTCTAAAGGATATGAAAAGTGGAAAAGAGGAGTTTATTTCTCCAAAAGATGCGATAAAAATTCTTTTAGGCTAGGTCGGTAAATCATGGAAGAACTGAAGAAGCGTGTTTATCCATTTGCGGTAATCTCTGTTTTCCTCTTGTTTATAGTTCTAGTTTTGTCAATATTCAGAACAACCATTTTTGGTGGGTCTGCCGAAGTGGTTTCAGAAGAAAAATATATGTTTTTTGAGATCACTCTCCTTCTTTTGCTCGCTATTCTTGCAGATCTGGTTTTCACGCATTTCAAACAGCCCAGCGTAATGATACTTCTTATTCTTGGAATTCTTATGAGCAAAGGAGTTCTTGGATTTGATATAATCCGCGACGAAAAGCTGATAAGCATCTTTGCACAGCTTGGGGCAATATTTCTCTTGTTCAAGGTAGGGCTCCATTCGCACCTTACAAAGGTGTTCTCGCGCGAGAATCTAATCGTTGCGATTCTTGGTATTATTGTTCCGTTTGTTTCTGGATATCTTTATGCCTCTGCAACCGGAGGATCCTTTATCTATTCAATGTTTCTTGCCGCTGCGCTTACGGCAACCAGTGTCGGAGTAACTGTAGCAATTCTCAGGGAAGCCGGAATGCTTCAAAAGAAATTTGCAGAAGTTATAATCGGTGCCGCAGTAATAGACGACATCCTTGGTCTTCTTGTATTAGTATTCATTACAAATATTCCGGCTGGTGCAATTGCATTGTCTTCAATTCTTCCGCTGGCAAAAGTCGCAGGACTTGCTGCAGTATTTCTGTTTGGCGGAGTTGTTTTTGGAAGGGCGTTTGTCAGGATAATTCTTGACACCGATGAAAAAACTCTTGATAACCGGGCATTTCTTCTCGCGTTATCCCTGCTTTTCATTTATGCCTATGTCGCAGAGTACATAGGTCTTTCTTCTATAGTGGGTGCGTTTCTTGCAGGAGTGATGTTGAATTACAGCAGGCATTCCAACGAGATCACAGAAAAAATTTATTCTTTAGAAGCTATTTTCGTTCCGGTATTCTTCATTTCATTGGGCATGCTGGTTGATATTGGGAGCATTCTTCTTTTCCTGGTTCCAATCGCCATAATCTCTGTAATTGCGATAATCTCAAAAGTCGTCGGATGCGGAATAGGGGCATTTCTCTCCAGACTTTCCACTTACGATGCTGCATTGATTGGAGTTGGGATGACACCAAGAGGAGAAGTAGCGCTTATTATTGCCCTTATTGGTCTGAGCAAGGGCGTGCTCACAGGACCGGAATACTCGATTATTTCTGCAATGGCCCTGGTCACAACGATTATAACTCCACCAGTGCTTTCTTTTATGCTAAAGAGGGTGAATCAATACTGAAAATTCCAATAATTTATCTAAGAGACAAGCAGGCGTTCTCCAAATCCTTAGAAGGTTCGCTTATTCTCATCGGAAAACCAACCGAGCTGGCACGTGAATGGAAGAAAAAAGGGATTAAACTAATTCATATTTTCGATCTTGATGCAGAACATGGAAATGAAATGAATTTTGATATGTACGATCATCTTACCTATGTTGTGAATATACAAGTAGAGGGAATCGCAACAAGTGGGGCAACCAGTAGCGAAAAATTAATCAAACGGCTTCTCAAACTCAATGCGCGCGTTGTTGTTCCGCTTCCTTCAAAGTTCGAGTTATCCCGCTTTGCGGATAAAAAACGACTTCTCGTTGGGAGAATTGGAAAAAATTTCAAGGGAACTACAGATGCTAGCGACGTTTTTGATGTAATACTCGTTCCAGATGACAAGTCGAATCTCGAGCGGTTCAAAAAATCAGATAAACGAATCATTATCGATTGTAGTACTGACCACGGTTTCGGAGACTTTGGTCCAAAGTGCAAACTTGACAAAAAGAATTTCTTCGGAGCAATCGTTACTCCCGATTCACTTTAAACCCGTCATCACCAAGTTCAAGAGGGTATATTTTGCTTGAATGGGCAACACCTTTCAGTTTGATTACCTCAACTGCTCTTTTGCGTTCCCTGCTTTTATCATAAAGAAAGTATATATGCATCCAACCGTCGCTGAGCGTTTCAATTCCGTATCTTGTATCTGGCAATACATCCTGTGTGGTTGCCGGAGTATCCTCTGAAATAATCAACACAGTCGCGCCCCATTTTCTTATATGGTCTATTAAGCTAAGGAACCCCCTTTTTCGTTCATCGTCATTTGCAAAAAGAATGGCAAGTGGCATTACGGAATCTATCACAACCCGTTCAACCCCGGTTGTATTGATTATTTCTGCAATCGCGCTGTTTTGCTGCATGAACTGGTCTACTTCGTGAAGCGGATAATCCAAAAATACGAGTTGTTTGCCTTTTTCCAGTTTTTCAAGGTCCCATTTGTACCCGCTCATGTGCAGAAACATGGATTGTTTGTCTTGTTCTATTGAGATATAAAGTCCTGGTTGCTTATACTTAGTTGCGCCTTCCACAAGGAATTGCATACCAAATGTGCTTTTTCCGCATCCTGTCGGTCCGCTCAGAGTTATAATCGATTCCCGTGGGAATCCCCCCCCACATATTTCGTCCAATCCTGGTATTCCAGTTTTCACAAATTCGCGTTTAAGCATGCAAATCCCTCCATAAGCACGTAAATCTTTCCATTACTTTTTATCAGCGCCATCCTTTTTTTCAAGCAACTTCTTTCCTAATTCCATTTTTTGTTGGATTACTTTTTTGTAGTTCTCTAGCTCCTCTTTTGTTGAAAGTCTTTCAACGATGTGTTTTTTATACGCAAATGTCGTGGTTGAAATGTTTGTAAGCAGTTCGTGTGCCTTATCCAACGGAAGCTTTATTTCGCTTGGTCGCAGTATTTCAACAGAAAATGGGCTATATACAGCACATATTCGTGCCAAGTCTGCAAATGATTTAACCAGAATTTTTACCTCAATCGTCGTGGATAGCATCTTTTTTTCAGTTCCTTCAGCGTTTCCACCCTCGCTGGCTTTGGCTTGTGCTTCTATTGGTTCGTCTATTTCCCCCAATGCGGTTACAACTCCTTGTTCGCTCAGCAGTTTTTGTATAAATCCTGCTCCAAGTTGCTGCAACATATCCTTTGAGGTTGCATGAAGGTCAAAATAGAATATGGCTAACACTCCACCCCTGTTTATGGTTTCATTTGTGAGCTTGGTTATATCTGTCATGGTTTCTACCTTGTTTTTGCTGTTAGTTTCTGGTGTTTGGGTCTCGCGTTTCGAGTTTCGCGTCTTGACTAGTAGCTAGTACCTAGGAGCTAACCGCCAATAGCTACGTTATAATTGAATTAGGATATACTTTAAATAGTATTCCGCCAACTATCTCATTATGGTAAAACCAAATTCAGCAGACAGTAGGGGCAGTAGCCAGAGTAAATCCGGCCAAAAGCCCAGAAAACAGGGTTTCAGCCCTTCAAACAAGCGTTCAATGTTCCTTCAGAAGGCAGCAGAAGCCACAACCAAGGCACTTGGTGGAAAGGATGTTCTCCTTGCCAACGTGTCTAGAGTCATAGACGAGACGGTTCAGGTTGCAAACGCCCTTGGCGAGAGGCTGGAAGAGCTATATGGTATTTATCTTCCCGAACTGAGGCTTGAAGACCGCAGGAAATACTGCGAAATTATCATGGTTCTTGATAAAACAAATCCTGATGCAAAGGAACTATCCAAAATAGTAGGGAGTGGAAAATCAAACGAAATAATTACCTTATGCGGAAAGAGCATAGGTGCACCCCTCACAGAAGAGGACCTTTTACAGTGTAGGAATTTTGCAAATCAGCTTCTCATGTTGTATAAGTTCAAGGACCAGTATGCGAAATATCTCGAAACTTTGACTGCCGAAGTTTGCCCAAACATTTCCGCAGTTGCAGGTTCGGATATCGCGGCAAAACTCATTTCTCACGTTGGTTCACTTGCTCGTCTTTCAATACTTCCTTCAAGCACTATTCAGGTTCTTGGTGCTGAAAAGGCTCTTTTCAAGCATTTGAAGAACAGAAAAATTGATCCGCCAAAGCACGGAATCATATTTCAACACGTTCGTATTTCCGCATCACCCAAGGTTGTGCGAGGCAAAATCGCCCGCGCTCTTGCGAATTCTATTGCGCTGGCTGCAAAGGCAGATCATTTCACAAAGAAGAAGCTCGGCGATTTGCTGATTAAGCGTTTTGACGACCGCTATACTCAAATCATGGACGAGTACAAGAAGCAAAAGGAAAAGGCGCTGGTGCCTGCGCCTTCGGAATCCAAATCCGGAAGCTGATCGTTCATGCGTGTTTTCGTATTTTCAGACCTTCATGACGAAGAGGTCACGTTCGAATCACTGCGGAAAAAATACGCGGAATCGGATGCGGGTTTTGATCTGGTTTTTATTCTTGGTGATACTACAAACGACAGTCCGAAATTTCTCGAGGAAGTTGTTTCTTCATCCAAGAACTGTTTTTTTATTCCGGGAAACAATGAACCGGAGAGTGCAATCCAGCGTGTCTTGTCATCTCGTGGCTATATCCACTGCAAGCGGGTTTCCCTGCCAAACGGTTTGAACATCGTCGGATTCGGAAAATCAAATATAACTCCGTTCGGAACTCCGGGAGAATTAAGTGAAGAGGAAATTTATTCGCAAATGCGCTCGCTTCCGATTGATAGCAACACGATTCTTCTTTTGCATGTTCCGCCACTTGGATTCTTTGACGAAGTCAATGGACCGCGTGGAAGTCAGCATATTGGAAGTTCTTCAGTGCTGCAAATCATAGAAGAAAAAAAGCCATTCGTTGTTTTCTGCGGGCATGTTCACGAGAATGAGGGCGTTGCTATGATTGACAACACATACGTGATTAAGGTGCCAGCGGCAAAGCTCGGAAAATACGGTATTGCAGAGATAGACGATAAAACAAGAAAAGTGAGTGCCGGGTTCTTTTCATTGAAGGGAGTCAATAACCAGATTACTCAATAATCAAACGGAAGTTTATCCCACATGAACTCAAAGAATTTTCTGTAGCCGTCTGCCAATCTCCTGCTTCGCATTACGAATTGGATCGGTTCCTCATCCAGTTGGCCAGGTTTGACTCCAACGAATGTGACTATCCGGTCACCGAAGAAATCGATGGAAGTCTGGCTGGAATAATCTTTTGGCAGAAATTTGTATGGCTTGCCAACTAATTTCAATATTTCAGGTCTTTGTTCCTTGACCTCGTAGTCGAAGATATGCATAAATTTTATCCCGCGTTTCTTCCGCTCGCGCTCAAATTTCGGTAAAAAATGCTGGAGCCGCTGGTCCAGCCAGAATGCCTTTGCGCCGATAAAATATGCTGTTTCGCCTACGTCGAGGATGTCCTGCAGATACTGCTTAAATCCATTAATGCCTTTATACATATACGCGGTTTCCTCTTCCTCGTAGTGACCAAAACGTTTTTCCAATTCTGGCAGAATAATCTGCAGTTTGTTCTCCTTTTCCAGTATCAGGTCTAGTAACCGCGATGGGTGAATGGCACGGTATTCCTTTCTGTTATGCACAAACATCTCGGAAATCAGGCCTTTTTCCAGCAATTTGGAAAGTACGTCGTATATGTTGCGCCTGTGCACTTTTGACTTAATTGCCATCTGCTCTATAGACGAGCTGCCGAGGGAAAGAAGCGCTTCATACACTTTAGATTCATTGATGCTCAAACCCAGTTCCTGCAGCGTAGTTTCATACATGTGGTGGCAATTGTCACCATTAATATTTAAATAGAACATAAGTTATAGTAAACATAGGAAATTGGTAAGAGGCAGATTTGCCTGAAAATGAAGGTGATGCTATTATGTCTATTGGAAAACAGGTTAGCGTAAGCTCTGGAAGAGCAGTTACTGTGATGGCGTCTGTAGCGTCTATGTTTTTGCCGTTTAAGGCAAATGCAGATTCATTGCAGAGCCGTTTATCGACTCAGGCGTTTTATCAAACGTCAAAAGGAGAAATCAATGAAGCAGGTTTGGGCATCGATCATTCGCTTACATTCAAATATGCGACCTTAGGGGTGGGTGGTGCATTTGCCGGGGATTTGGGTAATGGGGCAACATCGCTTGAAAAAGCAGGGACAAACCTTACTTTATCTGCTCCCAGCGGGTTTGGGGCTACTGTTTATGCACAGAGAAGCAGGTTTCTTGGAAATCAGAGGGCTTTTGGCGGACTGGCACATATACCCGTGGGCCGGGTCAATTTGCGCGCAGGCGCAGAACGGGATATAACTGGCAATACCCCAGTTTTTGCTGGTGCGGATTTTGGTTTTGATCCAGTTTCTGTTTCTGTAACTGCAATCGTTCCAATAGTGCCAGGGAAAGAATATCCGAATGCCGGAGGAACAATTCAATTAACCCTGAAAACAAAACTTGTGAATTTCTTTGCCAGGGGGNNAAACAGACCAAAGGACGACTGTAAAAGAACAACAATTCTCAAGAGTACATCCTGAAATAGAAACACAATACAGGCACACGCAAAATTTGCATCGAGGCAAATGGAATGTAATTACCGAAAGAACTGCGGGCGGGGTAGATATTGATTATGAGCGCTTCCGTGGTTCTGCAGGAATGAACATAGAAATATTTACCTTAAGTACAGGCCGTTCTACTGTAACCTCGTCAATATGTTTCAGGGCACCTCGAGATGAAATGTATGTTAGACCGTTTGAGTTTCTCTTTTTGAAGATAGCCGGATTGATAAAAATTAATCGTACTGTTAGTGATATTGTAATCGATCTAGAATCCAGACAAGTTCCTATTTTGTGTGTAACACCACAAGGTGAGAAAAAGTGGGCGCTTTCCAATCGTTTAGAGAGTAGGATAAAGGCCGAGACATTAACTGGGTATAGAGCTACGCCAGATATGAATGTTTTTGAAGCAGCATTCGGAACTGCAGTTTATAGGGTATTTTACGACATACTGTCGCATTTTCCAGCTGACAAAGTCGGTGCAATGCAGCATCTTGCACACAATCTCATTCGCGAACTTATCACGGAATTCCAAACAATGTTCGACTCGGCAATAAGGCATTTCGAGAAATCCCAAATTCCATCCAGACCAGTATAAACAAATAAAAGTTTCCCTGGTGAATCAAATATCTGATGAACTGGAAGGAAACCGGGATTTGAAATGGGGCATATACAATATTGGGAGGATAAAATAAAAATTCGTCCAATGCGCAAAGATGAATTAATCGAAGTCACCAAGTTAATCCATTCCATTTTTCCGGAAAGCAATGCGGAAACCAGAATTGAAAAAGATGACAAAGTCCTGATTGCCGTTACAGATGGCCGGTTTGTTGGTTTTATTCATTTCTCCGGGCATATAGGAACGAGCGGTTCGATTTCAATAAAAGCCGTTGGAGTTATTACCGAATTCCGCTCAACCGGGGTTGGTTCTGCCCTTATCAAGGCTCTTTCTGCAAAATATGGAAAACCCGGTAAGCCAATTTATCTTAAAGTCAGCCAGGGCAATGAAAGCGCCCTTGCTCTCTATGAAAAAGAAGGATTTATGATAAAGAAGCATTCCAAATCCGGGGAATTCTTTTTTCTGGCAAAGATGCCGGAAAACTAGAAATAAAAAATTGGGGTCATAGAGACAATCCGTCTCCAGTTTCGTGTATTCGGTCTTGAAACTGAAAACCTTTGAACTCTAATCACCGACGCCCAAGGCCGGTAGTCTACCAGGATGGCATTGCACTCGAGACCCAAAACTGGAAACTCGAAACGCAATTAGCCCATGACCCCATGAGTATAAACGAATGGGGTCAGACTTGAAACAGCAGTTTCAAGCAGATGACCCCGTTTAATTTATTCTAAAATTAGCGTCGCAAAGGGGATTTAAAGNNACGATATCCAGCGGTTTTTGGTCAGAAGTGGTTTCGATATTATGAAGTATTTCCTCTTCTGACATGAATAAGTAAATCGCATCATGGAATTTTTTGTAAAATTTCTTCTGTTCAATGAGCTTCTGCGGCTGGTCAAAGAACATTTCAAATCCAGAATACATTCCGAACCATCCTGCCGGAACCAGGATTACCCCCAAGAAATTCAGTGGAAATTTTGTGAATCCATAAATATTCATGAGAAGCTCTATAGCAAGAACAACGAATCCAAACCCTACCCGTTGTATTCCTGAGTTCTGTCTTTTTTCGACTTCCACTTCCACGTCCTTTATCTGTTTGTGGAAATAGTCCTTGAGTCTCTTTTTAATCAAACCCTCTATTTTCGCGTCTCGCAATGAAGCTGGAAGTGAAAACCTTATTTCAAAATCTCCTTTCTTGGTTTCTATATACCTTTTTTGCATCTCACTGAGAAAATCATCAGAAAGCATACGCTGATTGAATGGAGACGGGTCAAAATCAGAGAAAATATCGTCGTAATGGTCCAGTGCTATCTGGATCGAATTCAGGATTGATGATAATTTACCGTCTTCTATCTTCCTTGCAAGCTCCGACATGGTTTCATAGAGGAAGTTGGAGATTAAAAGGTTTTTGATTTCGTATATCCCGAGACAAAAAAGTTTTTCCAGTGAGCAAAGCTCACTAGCTCTCCAGAAACTTCGTTTCTGAAGATGTCTCAATCTATTCACAACCCAACTGAGTAAATTCCAATATTACAAATCAGACTTATTTAATTGGTTGTGAATATTCAATCAGTTTTCCTATTCCTTCCTCAAGCGATACCTTTGCAGAGAATCCAAGCTTTGATTTTGTGAACGAGGTATCTGCCTGTGTGTGAGCAACGTAGTTTTTCACTTTGTTTTCAACATATTGCGGTTCAAAAGATGTTCCGAGCTGGCGGTTCAAAATTTCAATCATTTCGTTTATCGAAACCGAGCGTCCGGTTCCAACATTGAAAATTCCGAATTCAAGCTGGCTTTTCATTGCAAGCAGGTTTGCCTCGACGATGTTGCTTACGAATACGAAATCGCGGGTCTGTTTGCCGTCTCCATAGACCACCGGCGGCTGTCCTTTCATCATTGCCCAAAGGAACTGCGTAACAAGATTTGCATATTTTCCCTTTGCTTCTTCGTGAGGCCCGTAAACACTGAAATATCTCAGTGCGATTATTTTCGTTCCATAAAGCTGATGATATAATGTTGCGACTCTTTCCATTGCCAATCTTGCCTCGCTGTAAAAGTCTGTTACCTTAATTTGAGCATCTTCTCTGTGCGGAGGGGTTATTCCATTGTAAAGAGAAGAAGATGAGGCGAACACAAGTCGCGTTTTGTTCTTAGTGCAATATTCAAGTACGCTGATAAATTCCTCAAGCGCTTTTGCAGTAAGCGAGCGGTTTTCCTTATATAATGGAGAAGTAGAGTAAACCCCCTGGTGGAGTATGGTGTCAAACTTTTTTCCGCTTGCGAGCTTTTCAATATCTCCTGAGTTTCCGCGAATGAATTCTATTTTGTCCCGCACTCCAGCGAGATTGTTTTCGCTTCCGGTGTTAAGGCAATCTATTACAGTGACGGAGTGGCCTTCCGAAACAAGTCTTTCAACAATATTTGAGCCGATGAAACCCGCGCCGCCAGTGACTAGAACTTCCATATGAATTACCCGCATTTTGTTTATGCACAAACCAATAAAATACAAGCCCCAAGAGAGATTTGAACTCCCGACCTCCTCCTTACCAGCATCCTGCACCCCGCATTATGTTTCGGAGGGGGTTTGGGCGGAATGATACGAGAGAGGCGCTCTACCGTTGCTTGCCTTGCAAGCAAATCTTGAAAGATTTCTTTCAAGGCTCTGAGCTATTGGGGCTATCCTGAGCCAAAGTAATACTCTGGCTCAATCTATACTGAACCAACGACATAAAACCAATGATCGTAAATCGGAATTACTTAGTTGGTTCAGTATAACAAGAAAACGTTGCGGGATTGGAATTAAAAATCCGTCGATTTTCACCAGTTTATTTGACTGATGAATCTAGGAAATATCTCGTGGTGAAATTCGTCATCTGTCAAAATTCTATGGAGTTCCACGAGATTCATCTGCGATAAGAATGGTTGGCGAGCATTTTGACATCGTGCGGAAGCGCGAACATCTATAGTGCCCAGTCCGTTGATGCAGGTTGCGGTTCAACTCTATTACGTCCGTTTCTTTTTGCCTGGTAGAGCATCTGGTCCGCTCTTTCCATTAATAAGCGCCAGGTTTCTGCTCCGATGTCTGTTACTTTTTCTATGCACTGTGAAAGGCTTGCAACACCAAAACTGCAGGTTACTTCGTCTACGTTATTCTCTATTTCGCTGCAGGCGCGTTCTACTGCCATCCTGAGTCTGTCTGCCATTTTTATTGCTCCATCGATTTCGGTTATTGCAATAATCGCAAATTCTTCTCCCCCATATCTCGCAACCACATCAAAGACGGGATTCTCCTTTATGATCGCCCTGCCTTCTTTCCTTGCAATTCTCTGCTCGTTTCTGACACCATTCATGAGAACATCTGCGACTATTCCGAGTACAGTATCACCCACAAGATGTCCGTGTTTGTCATTTATTCTTTTAAAATAATCTATATCTACCATAACAATTGAAATATCAGGAATTCTTCCTTCCCTAACTGCCCTAAGTGCTCTGTTTAGTTCAGTCTTGAATTCTTTTTTTCTCATTAGTTTGGTAAGGGCATCAGTTCCTGCTTCGAGTTTTGCTGAGATTCCGGTTGAAAGAAGGGACATAACCAGCATAATTTCCAGTATCCTTTCTGCTTCAGTTACGCAGGTCGAATCTTTCCAAAAAAGATTGTTTCCTTCAAACGAAAGAACCCCCAATTTTTCAGAAGTTTCGCCCTCTACTTCTGTGTATAACGGAAGAAGTATCTGCTGAGTAGTGGAAGGAGTAATAAGTTCAAATATGCGAGGCGTATAATCCTCTTCATCCGTTGTAAATCTGAATGCGGTTCTTCCATCTGAAAATATAAATGACATATTGTCCCGCAATGCGATTGCCGGATGAAGTAGGCCTGCATCACTTAATCTGTTTCGGTCATCTTCTGCGGAAACTACTTTGTATGGAAGGATCCCCCTCGCCTTTTGTTCATCAGTTAATTCAATTCTTACTACCTTTGATGAGAATGTCAATTCACTTGCTGTAGTTGTCGATCCATTTTCCTGGTTTCCTGCGCGTACAAGATGAAGCGATGCTGATTCTGCGCCTTCAAGCTCTCCGAGAATTCTTGCAAAATGGGCATTAAACCCATCCCATCTCCTGGTGAGTCGCCTTTCTACTTTATGAATTCTTGCAAGTGTGCCCGGAGTTGCATTAAGACCCGGAACTGGTAGAATCAGTTGAGTTGCCATATATGTATATTTGTCTTTTCTTATTTATAAAGGTAACGGTTCAACCCGAAACCAAGAGAAAAAGAAAAAAAGCGCTGGAGAGAGGATTTTCAGTTCCCAGCCATCGGTTTTCTGTTTTTAGTAAAACATAATGGCTTTGGGGGGAAGCACTTTTGCCATGATAAACTCTTTGTCAAAAGGGCTCGTTTGAACCTCTAATCCACGAGGGATCGGTTTTCAATTGTCTTTCAAGACAGTTCGAGACCGACGCACTACCAGGTTGAACTGCGTCTCCGGTTTTCAGTTTTGAGTCTCGCGAAAGAATTACAAGACACAGGACTCTAGACCCAAGACGCAATTATGCGACTCCAGCGTGAGCGCTAGCGAACGATGGAGGTATTGAAACAACAGTTTCAATCTGACTCCAGCGAATATCTAAATTAGGGTTGCAATCCTCTTTTATTCCTTTACCTCCAAATATTTGATTATGATAGTCCTTAACCTGAAGACATACGACCGAACACTTGAAAAAGCACTTTATTTCACGGACATTGTCAGCGAGGTCGTTGCGGAAACAGGAGTTAGAATTGTTATCTGTCCGCCGGCACCATTTCTCAGTGATGCCGCAGAGCGGTTCTCCGACGTTTTTGCGCAGCATGTTGATGCGGAAAGCCCCGGGGCATTTACTGGTTCTGTTCCTGCGGAACTGCTTAAACGAATGAAAGTAAAAGGCTCTATTGTTAATCACTCGGAGAAAAAGCTTCGTCCGCATGATAAGATAAAGGCAACTATCGAGAGACTTCACCAGAATGCGCTTGAAGGACTGGTTTGCGCAGAAAGTGCAAAGGAAGCAGAACTCGTAGCATCTTTTCATCCAACTTATATTGCAATCGAACCGCCAGAATTGATCGGTAGTGGGGTAAGCGTTTCAAATGCAAAACCGGAAATCGTCACGGAAACAATAAAGAAAATCAAAGCGGTAAATGACATGATTCCAGTTCTGTGCGGTGCTGGGGTAAGCAATGCTGAAGACGTGAAAAAGGCGCTTGGTCTTGGCGTTGATGGGATTTTGCTTGCAAGCGCATTTGTCAAAGCAGAAGATCCGAAGAAATTCCTTAGCGGGCTTGCTGAGATGTTTTGATATTCTGCGTTTGGTATAGATATTATGTGGTGAATAAATGGGCTTACAAACTTTTACCGGTGTTGGCGTGATGGCGGTTGGCGGTGGAATGCTTGCACTTGGGCTATTCAGCAACATGCCCATCAATCCGATTCAGGGGATCCCTTCTGCAACATGGATGGTAGCAGGGGGCATAATGGCCGGAGTGGGGGCAGGGCTTGCGGCCACGGACCAGAGAATCTGATGCTCTTATTTTAAATTTGTTTTCACTAACAATTTATTCTACTTGCGATCGTAGTCTAGTGGTAATCGGTTTTAAGCCGACCATACGGATCTTAGCCTTCCAAGCTAATGACTCGGGTTCGAAAGCTTTGAAATCTGCCGATTTCAAAATTTGACAGCAAAGCCGTCAATCCCGACGGTCGCATATATTTTTTATTTTTTAAGATGCATATTGCCCATTTTTAGTTCCATAAAATCAATACATTACGAAGTGGGTCTTGGCATACATGAGTATTTCAGACTTCATCCGGATAACAAATTGTTAAGATCCGAAGATTTTCGAAAGGCCGTTTCCGAGTATGTTCATTCACTTGAACCTATTTCAGATTCATAAAATACCTAAACGGATTCGGAGAGGATTCATCATATACAATCAATGTTTCGTATTCTCTGATGACTTCCGGGAATTTTTCTTTTATTCTTCCGAATATTTCATGGAATTCAACCGAGTTTCTGGCATCTATTCCGAATTGCATATCCCATGCACCTACCATGGACGATATGAAAAAACATTCCGGAAGTGCGTTTAAAAAATCAATGAATTTTTTTATTCCAACGGGTTCCTGATAAAATCTAACAAATACCTGATTGTGCTGGTAGCCGAATTTCTGGCGGTTAAAGTAACTTTTAACTTGGGTTATTACACCTTCTTTGGTGAGGCGATTAATCCTGTACTTCACCGCATCTGGAGAAAGTCCTGCTTTTTTTGCGATTTCAATTGTCGGAGCGCGTGCATTTTCAGTCATTTCGCTTAGAATAATCAGGTCCTTGTCATCAGATTCAAATAGTTTTACATTTGTGGGAATTTCATGCCTTGGGATTTTTTCTTCGGTTTTTTCAGTAAGGCCGTATGTGCTTGGCCAGCACGTGTGTCTAAGCTGCACTGCAATTGTTTTCTCTCTTATTGACTCTCCATGCATCTCAAGGAATCTGCCTAGCATATTGTTAAATTCAAAAATATCCTTTGCACATATGCGTGCGATAACATCCCATCTGCCATCGCATATTCCTATCCATTGACATGGCATTTTGTTTTTTATATACTCTATAATTTCGCTTTCTTTTTTCTGGGTAGTAGCCCGGAACTGAAGATATATCCTATATGTTGTCAAACCCAGGAGATCAAAATTTGGAATTACAAAAAATTTCGTTATCACCATATTTGAGAGGTATCCTTTAATCCTGTAGTTTACTACTTCCTTTGACAAGCCAACCTTTTTTCCGATTTGTGCAGCACTTTGCCTAGCGTTTGTTTCCAATTCCAATAATATTTTTTTATCCTTTTCATCGACTTTTNNAAGTTGGACATATATCTGTCATTATCTAAAAACATATTAATATTTTACGGTTTTGATAAAAAATCACCAAGAAGGAATTATATACAACTTTCTACAACAAATAACTTGGTGATCAAGATGAAATGCAAACTATTCAATTGTTTCCGCAGAAAAGCCGTACAGCAAGCGGTTCGCGCGTTTTCAACAGCACCCGGAGAACTTGATACATACCAGCAAGCCGAGCGTAGAGAAAAGGAACAAATTCCTGAATCTGAAATTCGTGCTCATTGGGATACTCGCGCACAAAGGCCGGGTTTGCAGAGTGTTATGTCTGCCAGACATAGCCTTGAGGAGAATGAACGTGAATCATCGAGGTTTGAATGTGCAGTAATTGATTTCCTGAAAGGTTACATAGAAAATAAAACCATATTTGAATTGGGGGTTGGCATAGGCCGGTTTACCAAATTGCTGGCTTCTGCAGCAGCCCGAGTTGTTGGATGCGACCTCTCACCAATAATGCTTGAACAAGCAAGACGAAATCTTGAAGGTCTTAGTAATGTTCAATTGCACCAAGGTAAAATAACAGAAATTCCGCTTGCCCATGGAGAACGATTTGATTTGGTTTTTGATTCTATAGTATTACTCCATATCCTTTCTCCAACAGAACTTCGAGCAACTATCCAGAGAATGATAGATTTGAGCGACAGAATATTTATCGCAGAACATACATACGAAGGTCCAAACTTTCCAATATCAAAATATTCCATTCTAAGGACTCCGAAAGAGTATGAGGAACTCTTCGCACCATATAAATTAATCAAGAAGCAAACGCATTACTGCGCTGGTGATACGTTTACCTTGATGCTATTTGAGCGTGAATCAAGATCTCTGATTCTCGATTGACTTTTCCGAATTTCGTAATTTGGGACGCACCTTTATATATTTATATCTTCCCTAAACACTACTTAATAGCTAAAGCCTTCCGATGCGTTGGCACAGATGGAGTGCTATAAGAAAAAGAGAAAAATAAAAAAAACAAACGGGGTGAAAAAATGGGAAAGAAGCCGAAAGGGTGTTGTCGGTTGGAACCATCAAAAGGGTGGTGTGAAATCCAGCAATAGTTCAGTTTTTGGCAGAGGTTGTGCCAGCGAAAAACAAGTCAGTGAGAATCAAGTAGAATCTAGTTTTGAAAGGAAATATAAACCTGACAATGGGTCAGGCGGGCAAGTATTTGATGAAACTAATCAAGTATTTGAGGATAACAAAGTCGGAAGGCCCAATTGTATGGATGTAGAGAAGCGAGAAAAACTTCTTGAGGTATATTATAGCCGGCCGTATTCTCTAAGGAAGCTTGCAGTCATGTTTGGAGTGTCCAGAATGACTGTTTGGCGCGTTGTACAGGAGTTTGGTCAGGCACCGAACTTTGTTTTGTAGGTGAGAATATGGTAGCTATAGTGGTAAGACAAGAAGTTGGACGGTCTCCGGCAGAATCTGCTGGGCGTGCTTGCGGAACAGCTTGCGGAATACGAACCCAAACTCCGTCGTTCTCACGATTGGCGACTTTACTTGATCGTAGTGCCAAGGAACGCGGAACCGAACCTGTTCCGGAATTGCATTTTACCAATACCGGACCAGATGACAAGCTAAGACGAGAGGTTATGGGCGTTGTTGAATCCGGGTATGTAGTATCTCTAACCCGCGTGCAAGTACAATCTGCACTGGATAGGGCATTCGATGAGTTTGTTGGCTTCCTTGTAAGAGTCACCAAAGAAGAGATGGTTGTTTCAACAGAGCTTGGTGCGTACCACTCGGCCCATGCGGTGAGTCTTGTTTCGGCTGATCCGGAGGATTCATTTGAACCGTTAAATGCATTTGGAGAAGGGCGAAGATCTGTTCGTGGCGACACACTTGTTGCAAGAGTTCATTCTCAAGCGCAAGATGTTTATTTATATACTCCAAAAGGAGTTGAAGTAACAGATGGCGGACAGAAAGTCGTTCCATGGAAAGTAGCGCTTGAAGCAGCTCTTGGTGAGGTGGTTCACTAGATGGCGTTGGCAGTATTATCAAGACCTTTAGGAGCAGAATTGTGCCGCAGGCGCGGTGGTGCGCAAGCAAGTGCACGTGAATCTTCTGTTCATTCACTTGGCGAAACCCAGTGCGGCACATTTTCTTTTGTTTTTATTTCCTCAAGCGATCAAAGGAATCCGGTAACCCTGTCGGGAAAAAGGCGTGAGGATGGTGCATACCTTTTATTAAATGGAACCGGGAAGGTAACTGGAGTTTTGATTCCCATAAAACATGGGGGTGAACTTGAAGAAGCAAGGAAATCCGGAGCTGAGATTTGGGGGTCAATGGACACTTTTGCAGAATGTCTTTCAGATGGATCTATTTGCCTGATAAAAGGAATTAATCCCCATTTGTTTCAGCAGCATTTTGTCCTTAAAAGAGGCGTTTACAAAGATTCTGAACAATAATTGAGAGGTGTTTATATGGCAGTAAGCAGTCTAGTTGCAAAAACCGATCCGCGTTCCGCGGATAATCCTGGAAATCGTGGAGTTGTAGTCGCGCGTGCGGTTCAAAACAAAACTCCGTTATGGGATTTGGTTGAAAAATATCACGGATTGGGTGCTTCTCCAGATGAACGGGCGCAAAAAGATGGTTTGCGGCATGTTTTTCTTGATGTACTGCGAACTGCGCTTGAACTTTCAAGAGTTCCAAAAACGCAGGGCGGTATGGGTGCGTTGACTCCTGAATATTCTCGTGGGCGTGAACGTTTATTGTTATCTGGAATTTCACAGGAGTTTCTGGAAACTATTACTCCATTGCAATTAACAAGAATGCAGGCAGCAGTTTTATTCGGGACAGAAATGTCGCGAACAGGGAAATTTATGTCTGTTTCCAGAGAATATCTTCGTTATCTAATCACTGATTTTGAGGCGTGTTCCCAGCGTCCAGTTGCGGTTCCCCAGAATTTGTAGTATTTTTACCGCTCGGTTCATCGTTCTGTTGCACAGCACCATTCGATTGCGCATCATCTATCTCTTTCTCGCTTTTCAGAACCGCAAAGCTAGCCACTTTCTCTCCAGTAGTTTCATCAAGTCGTATAATTCGCACACCCTGTGTATTTCTTCCTATTACTGAAATTCCGCTCATCGGCACGCGTATTGTCTGGCCTTTTGAACTTATGATTATCGCTTCGTAATCATCGCTTACTGTTTTAACCCCAATAACCTTTCCGTTTCGCCCTTCAGTTTTTATGCTGATTACTCCGCTTCCACCTCTTCCCTGCGCGCGATATTCTTCAATCGGAGTTCTTTTTCCGTATCCATTCTCTGTGATAGTCAATATTGAAGGCATGTTGCAGATGGTGATGCCAACTACTGCATCTTCTCCTTCCTTGAACCGTATTCCTATAACTCCTTGTCCGGTTCTTCCAAGTTCGCGTGCATCAAGCTCGTTGAATCGTATTGCCTGCCCATTCTTTGTTGCAACTAAAAGGTCTTGTTTTCCATCTGTTTTCACGACTTCCACAAGTCTGTCCCCTTCTTTCAGGGTTATGGCAATTATTCCACCATTTCTTGGCCTTGAAAAGTTGTCCAAAGAAATTCTTTTGATTATTCCATTCTTTGTTATCATTGAAAGGAATTCCTTTTCGCTAAACGCGTCTACGGATATCCAGGAGGTTATCCGTTCTCCGTGTCCTACGCCTTCTCCTTTTGGAGTTTGCATTTCCACTAGATTAACGAGTGGTTTTCCTGTGGAATATCTACCGGTTTCAGGAATTTCATATGTTTTCATCCAGTAAACGCGTCCTTTATCCGAGAAGATCAGAAGATAGTTATGGTTTCGCGTAACCAGTATATCTGTTATAGTATCCTCTTCCTTTGTTTCCGCTCCGATAACTCCTTTTCCACCCCTTCTTTGAGAACGGTATTCATCAAGACTCACACGTTTTACATATCCGCGATTACTTATCATTATTACGACTTCGTCGTTTGGTATGAGTGCTTCTGTGGTTCGTTCGCCTTCGACCTCTATTATCTCAGTTCTTCGTTTGTCATTGTATTTTTGTTTTATTTCGAGCAGTTCGTCCTTTATTATTTTCATTACCTTTGAAACGTCTGAAAGTATGTCCTTCAACCATGCGATGGTTTTCTGGAGCTCTGTAAACTCATCATCTATTTTCTTTCTTTCAAGAGAAATAAGTTTCTGCAGTTTCATATCAAGTATGGCGTTTGCCTGTTTTTCGCTGAGCGAGTATTTGTTCATAAGTCCTGCACGCGCATCTGCAACATCCTTTGAAGCTTTGAGGAATGGTACAATCTCATCTATGTTCTCAAGCGCCTTTCGCAATCCTTCAAGTATGTGCGCCCGTTCTTCCGCGATTTTCAATTCAAATATGCAGCGTTTTGTCACAACTTCTTTTCTGAATTCAACGAATTGTTTGAGCATTTCGTATATTCCAAGAACTTTCGGTTCCTTGCCAACAAGTACTAGGTTGATTATTCCGAATGTTGTTTCGAGTTGCGTGTGTGCGTAGAGTTGGTTAAGCACCACTTCCGGGTTTGCATCGCGCTTAAGTTCCACGATTACTTCCATTCCATCTTTGTCCGATCTGTCGTGTACTCCGCTTATTCCTTCAATTCTTTTGTCCCGTACTGCCTCGGCTATCTTTTCAATAATCGCGGTTTTTGTGACCTGGTAGGGGATTTCCGTTATGGATATGACTGTTTTCGCTGCTTTTGTTTTGGTACTTGTTTCTCCGTTTTCCCCTGATTTTTGTCCTTTAATTTCTGCTTTTCCGCGTACGCGGAGTATTCCTCGACCAGTTTTGTATGCGGATTGTATTCCTGCTCTTCCAACAATCACTCCGCCAGTTGGAAAATCCGGTCCTGTGATACTGTGAATTATTGCATTCTCGTCTGCTCCATCTATGATTGCAGCAGCGGCATCGCAAATTTCTCCAAGATTGTGAGGTGGGATGTTTGTTGCCATGCCTACTGCAATTCCAGATGACCCATTGATAAGAAGATTAGGAATGCGGGATGGAAGAACAGTAGGTTCCTTTAAGGTTCCGTCAAAATTCGGAACAAAACCAACGGTTTCTTTGTCTATATCCGAAAGTATTTCCTCAGTGATTCTCTTCATTCTGCATTCTGTGTATCTCATTGCAGCAGCATTATCGCCATCAACGCTACCGAAATTTCCTTGACCATCAACTAACACATAACGCAACGAAAACGGCTGCGCCATTCTGACAAGTGTATCATAAATCGCCACGTCCCCGTGCGGATGAAATTTTCCTAAAATTTCTCCGACTATTCTTGCACTCTTCTTGTATGGCTTGTCATGTGTGTTGCTTAATTCGTACATTCCGAAAAGAATTCTTCTATGCACGGGTTTCAATCCATCCCGTACATCTGGAATAGCCCTTCCAACGATTACGCTCATCGCATAGTCCATGTATGACTCGCGCATGTCGTTTTCAATCGGCCGTTCTTCAATTTTTTCTACCATGTTTCAAGCACCGGTTATATATCCAGATTTTTCGTTTCCTTTGCGTATGCCTCTATGAATTTCCTTCGTGGTTCAACTTCCTCTCCCATTAATATCGTGAATAATTCGTCAGCCCTTATCGCATCTTCAATTGTTACCTTCATTAGCATCCTGTTTTCCGGATTAATTGTAGTATCCCATAATTGGTCTGGGTTCATTTCACCAAGACCTTTGTAGCGCTGGATGTTCAGCCCGCTCTCGCCCATTTCCTGCACGATTTTGTCTTTTTCCGCATCGCCGTATGCATATTGCACTGCCTTTCCTTTCCAAAGCTTGTACAATGGAGGGTGCGCGATGTAGATATAACCGGCTTCCACGATTTTCCTGAAATATCTGTAGAACAGAGTAAGCAACAGAGTGCGGATATGCGATCCGTCAACGTCTGCATCTGTGGCTATGATTATCTTGTGGTATCGGGTTTTTTCCAGATTGAAATCTTCTCCAAATCCGCATCCAAGAGAAAGTATTATTGCTTTTATTTCCTCACTCGTGAGGATTTTCGGAAGAGGTGCCTTTTCTACGTTTAATATTTTTCCACGCAATGGAAGAACCGCCTGGGTTCGTCT
>DUGF01000098.1 GCA_013331535.1 Microcaldota archaeon
TCGTTGTATTAACCAAAAATATTTTTCACTTTCTCGAAAAAACTATGATGTTTTGGATGTACTGATGCGGAATCGAGTTTTTCAAAAGTTGTCAAAAGTTCCCGCTGATCTGCTGATAGGTTGATTGGAGTTTCAACAATAATACGAACTAGTTGATCGCCCCTACCGTACATGCCAAGTCGTGGTAATCCCTTTCCCTTGAGGCGGAAAATATTATGGGATTGGGTTCCTAGTGGAATTTTCATCTTAATTTTTCCCTGAAGGGTGGGTACGTCAATTTCGCTCCCTAAAGCGGCTTGTGCAAAAGGNNTAATGACTACATATAAATCTCCAGGGGGGCCCCCTCGTTCGCCAACTTCTCCTTCATTATTCAATTTCAAACGTTGACCACTATCAACACCCGCTGGAACTTTAATTGCAATTTGAGATTTCTTTTTTGCCTGTCCTGTCCCGTGGCAACTCAAACAGGGATGAGAGATGGTTTTTCCTTCACCATTGCATCGTGAACACGGGCGAGTAATGGCAAAAAAACCCTGTTGATAGGTTAATTCCCCTTCCCCTCCGCATTGGTTACACTCTTCAGTATTGGTGCCAGGTTTAGCGCCAGTTCCATCGCAAGATTCACAGCGAATCATTTTTGGAACAGTTATAATTTTTTCTACACCAAAAGCGGATTCTTCAAAAGTGATATCGACAGAAGTTTTTAAATCTGCGCCAGGACGTCCGTGGCTGCGGCGGCGTTTTTTTCGTGATCCTGTTCCAGCACCGAATAAGTCACCGAAAATATCACCAAACATATCATTAAAGGTGGAGCCAGAGAATCCGCGTGAATCAAATCCTCCCATGCCAGCACCACCCATATTCATTGCTGAATGACCGAACTGGTCATATAGTTGCTTTTTCTTTGTATCAGATAGAACTTCATAAGCTTCAGACAGTTCTTTAAACCGTTCCTCAGCTTTTTTATCGCCTGGATTTTTATCCGGGTGACACTGAATTGCAAGTTTCCGATAAGCCTTTTTTATCTCTTCGAGAGCGGAGCTTCGGTTTAGTCCAAGTACCTCATAATAGTCGCGTTTGGTAGTCATAGGGAAGGAGCATGAAAATTTCTATTGGTATCAAACTTCCTTAAAATCAGCATCGATTACATCCTCTTTGTCTTTCGAAGATTTTTCTGTTTTTTGTGAATGAAGATCATCCGGACCCTGGTTTGTTCCAGAGTCGTTTGGTGCGTTTGAAGATGTTTTATACATTTGTTCAGCCATTTTGTTGGAGGCTTGTGTGAGTTGCTCGGTAGCTTTTTCAATTTCCTCGATGTTCTGACTAGTCACATGTTTTTTTGCTTCAACCAAGGCATCTTCCACTTTTTTCTTATCACTTGCTTCGATTTTTGAATCATGTTCTTTAAGGGTTTTTTCAAGTGTATAGATTAATCCGTCCAATGTATTGCGCGCATTAACAATTTGTTTGCGTGTTTCATCCTCAGAACGATGCTCCTCGGCTTCTTTTTGCATTTTTTTGATTTCATTCTCGGTTAAGCCACTTGATGATGTGATGCGAATCGATTGTTCTTTTCCTGTGCCAAGATCTTTGGCGCTGACATGAACAATTCCATTAGCATCAATGTCAAATGTTACTTCAATTTGTGGAATACCGCGTGGCGCTGGTGGAAGACCTATCAGATCAAATCGACCAAGAGATTTGTTGTGTTCTGCAAATTCCCGTTCCCCCTGCAGTACGTGTATTGTAACAGCGGTTTGATTGTCTGCGGCAGTCGAAAAAACCTGAGATTTTTTTGTTGGGATCGTAGTATTTTTTTCAATCAATTTTGTAAACACACCACCGAGGGTTTCAATTCCAAGAGAAAGCGGGGTAACATCAAGAAGAAGAATGTCCTTTACTTCTCCTGCAAGAACTCCGCCCTGAATTGCTGCACCCATTGCAACGCATTCCATTGGGTCAACTCCACGCTCAACTTTTTTTCCTACAAGATCCTCAACGAATTTTTGCACAATGGGCATTCTTGTTGGTCCGCCAACCATGATTATTTTTTCAACTTGTGAAGGAGAGAGCTTTGCATCACGAAGTGCCTGTTCAACCGGTTGTCTGCACCGGTCAATTATCGGACGAACAAGTCCTTCCAACTTTGCCCGTGTGAGTGTGTGCTGGAAATTCTTTGGTCCCGTTGCATCTGATGCAAGGAATGGCAGACTGATATCTGTCTGTAAAACCGTTGAAAGCTCAATTTTAGCCTTTTCCGCAGCCTCTGCAATTCGTTTCATTGCCTGGTTATCTTTTCTTACATCAATTCCGCTTTCTTTTGCGAACTGGTCTGCAAGATAATCCACAAGAACTTTGTCCATGTCTGTTCCGCCCAGTTGCGTATCCCCGCTTGTTGCTTTTACCTCGAAAACCTTCCCGCCAAAATCCATTATTGTAACATCAAGCGTTCCGCCACCAAGGTCAAAAACCATGATTTTCATATCCTTGTCTGTCTTATCCAATCCATACGCAAGACATGCGGCAGTAGGTTCGTTAACAAGTCGCACGACTTCCAACCCGGCAATTTCACCCGCATCCTTTGTTGCCTGCCTTTGGTTGTCATTGAAATATGCAGGGACTGTGATAACTGCTTTTTTAACTGGTTGACCTAGAAATGCCTCTGAATCCTGCTTTATCTTGGCAAGAAGCATTGCACTGAGTTCTTGGGGTCTATACTCTTTTCCAAAAATTTTGTATTTGTAATCAGTTCCCATTTTTCTTTTGAAAGCAGTAAAGGTCCTTTCAGGATTGCTTACTGCCTGTCTTTTTGCAGGCTCTCCCACAAGCAGCTGGCCTTCTTTTGTAAATGCCACGTAACTTGGAAATGCCTTTCCGTAAACAGAAGCGCCTTCCCCNNTTTATTACGCCGCCTTGAAATATTTACATCGCATTCGCCCTTGCATTCCTCGGGCGTATAAGCATCCTTTTCGCTTCTTTTCTGAATTCACGAATTTCCTCTTCGCTCATTTCCTGGAGTTTTTTATCAGTTGTTTCAGTTGCGTTCATCTTTCTCATCCTCTTTTTTCTTTTTCGAAACAATTACTGCAGCATGTCGCAGAACCTTGTCCTTGTAAAAATATCCTTTTCTTAAAACCGCGATTATGGTTCCATCCTCTTTGTCACTTTCTTCCTGTTTTATCGCATCATGGAGATACGGGTCAAATTTCTTTCCATCGCATTCCATTGGTCTGATACCCAACTGGTTAAGGGATTTCATGAACGTTGTGAATATCATTTCAATTCCTTTGCGTTCCTCCCCACGAATATGCTGAAGTGCGTTTTCAAATTCATCTGCAAACGGAAGGATTTCCTTTGCAAATTCCATTTTACCAAAATCCATTCTTTCTGTATATTCGTTTGCCGCCCGTTTCTTATAGTTTTCAAATTCCGCCTGAAGACGTTTTACTGTTTCCTCAAGTTCTTTTATTTTCAGCTCCGGATGAAAAGCTTTGGTCTGCAGTCCAATGATCTTTGGTTCTTCCTTTATATTTGGTTCTGGAAGTGCTTTGTGCGCTTCGTGCGGCAGTTTCTTCTGTGCCTCAGAATCGGCTTCGCTCTTTGGTTTTGCAAGTTTCTTCTCTTCGTCTGGCAAGGTACTTCGCGCCGGTTCTTGTTTTGGAAACTCTTTACTCCCTTTTGGAATATCATTTGAGATAATATCACCCTAAACAGTTTGTCTAAATTTTAAAGTATCTTTTATTATTTTAACAAATCTTTTTAAATATATTGTTTCTAAACTAAACTTATGAAGAGCGGAACAATTGCGAAAAGAACAGAAAAACGAAAAACCGAAAACCGAAAAGCACGTGGAAAGGAAAAGACGATTATGCTAAAGGAAATTTCGCCCCCGCCCAGGTTATCGCGTGGGAAAGAGATAGATCCAGAGGAGGCTTTGAATCTTATCTGTGAATGCTTTGGCATTGATCCAAAAAAGGATTGCCTTGCCTATGAAATTTTCAAGGAAATTGTCGAGGCACAAAAAGACGAGCGCGGAGTGCGAACAATAGAAATAACGAAAAAGGCACACGTAACCCAGGCGGCAGTAGTTTATCATATGAATATCTTCATGCGCGAGGGGCTTATTGTCAAGGAAGGGCGGGAATATCACCTGCGCGGAAGAACGATGGATCAGACGTTTGATGAATTGGAGCAGGACCTAATCAGGAGAATGCGAAGAATGCGCGAATTCGCAAAAAGGATTGACGAGGAATTTTTCGGGTTTTAAGCGTCTGATCAGAAGCTAGCAGCCAATAGCCAACAGCCACTTTTTTAAACCAAACCTCCGAAATAAGCGCATACTTTGAAATCGTTCCGATTTCAAATATTGAAAAATGGTGATTTTCCAATGCTATTCATCTCCCGCATTAAAATACATAATTTCAAGTCATTCAAATTCGTGGATGTAACCCTTCCAAAAACCTATGTCTGCCTTGCAGGTCCAAATGGCAGTGGTAAGTCTAACGTTCTAGACGCCATTCGTTTTGCATGTGGGGAAATCAGCCTAAAATCTCTTCGGGCAAAGAAAGTTCGTGACCTTATTTTAGCCGGAACAAACACCGCGGAAGTTACGGTTTATTTTGATGGTGATGAAAAAATAGAACTAAAGCGGGCCATCCGAAGCGATGGAAAAATTCTCTACAAGTTGAACGGAGTAAAAACAACCCGTGGTGCGATTATTGAACTTCTAAAAAAGCACAACGTGGACGAGAGCGGTAGAAATACTATTGCTCAGGGCGAAGTCCAGCGTATAATCAACATGGGAGGAAAGGAACGCCGCCAGATAATAGATGCAGTTGCAGGTATTTCTGATTTTGAGGCAAAAAAAGACGAGGCAATGCGAGAGCTTGATCAGGTAAATAACAAAATTAAAGATGCGAACCTTGTTCTTGGAGAAAAAGACGCGTTTCTCGCACAATTGGAGCGAGAGCGTGCAGATGCTTTGATTTATGTTGATGCAAAGAAGAATCTTGCGAATGCTAAAGGAACCTTGCTGGAGCGAGAGATAAAAAAGCTGGATTCTGACCTTACAGAAGTTTGTGAATCTGAACAAAAGACAAAAGGAGAAATTGAAAAACGGGAATCTGCAATTGCCAAGACTGAAGCAGATATAAAGCGGGTTGATAATGCAAGGCTGGATTCAAGCAAGGAATTACAGGCAAAACAGCAGACGGCCGGACTCATCAGAAGAATCGAGGAGTTAAAGGCGCTTCTGGCAACAAAAGAGCAGATGGTAAAAGATAAGGAAGAACTTGCAAAACGCCTTGAAAAAGAGACAAACGGACTCAATGTTGATGCCGCTGGGAAAAAGAGCTCTGTTTCTGAGCTTGAAAAAGAAATTGCGCAACTGAAAAAGGATTTTGTAGCGCTCGAATCTGAAAATGAAAAATTCTCATCATTCAAATCAAGCGGAGAGCTTGAAAAACTTGAAACGCAGATATCAAACCTGGAAGATGACCTTCGTTCAAAACGAGAGCACGCAATATCTATTGAAGCAGAAACCAGGTCAAAGAACGAAGTTGCAGAGCTTAAGCGCCAGGAACAAAATGCAATTGATTCAACGCTTCCAAGAGAATTGGAAAATGAAAAGGCAGAGGAAAAAATCCAGAAAATGAAGGTAGAGGTAAAGGAATTGGCAGGAGAAATAGATGTTTTATTTCAGCGGGAAAAGGAATTAAACTCCGAATCCGCGGAGCTTGATAAAAAACTGCTCGAATTGCGGGAAAAACACTCGGTTATGCGTGTTCAGTCCTCACCTGCACTGGCAAACCAGGCCTTGAAATTTGTTCAGGATCTAAGAGCAAAAGGTTCAGTGGATGGAATATATGGCACGGTCGCGGATTTGATTAGATTCGATACCAAATATACTTCTGCTATTGAAGCAGCAGGAGGGAACAGACTGCTTTACGTAGTCGTAGAAGATTCAAATACTGCCTCAAAGATAATCACTCTTCTTAAGAAAGCCTCGGCCGGAAGGGCAACATTTATTCCTCTCAAAGATGTGAAAATTGCACAGCAGCTCGAAGGAATGAATGGCTTCAAATCAGTTATCAATATCATGGAATACTCTTCGGATGTTGCGCGGGCAGTTGAGTATGTATTTGCAGAAACACTTCTTGTAGATTCAATGGAAGATGCAAAGCGCATAGGCTTGCGTCATGCCAGAATGGTAACCCTGGATGGCGAAATTTTTGAACGTTCTGGAATAATCAGCGGCGGAAAGGTCGCATCCAGTGTTCTTGCTTCAACCCAATTATCAAAGATAGAAAATGAAATCAGTAAAGTCAAGGAGGAAAAAGCCGCAATCCTGCAGGAATTGCTGGATAGTCGCGAATCCGCGTCAAAATTGCGTTCAAAGAAGGCAGAACTGGAAGTAAAAGCAAAGAGTGCGGAAATAGAAATACGCGGCTCTAGTGAAATGGTAAAATCACGGGAAAAGGCATTTGCAAGAAAGAAACAGCTTGAAATCGAAATCGCAGATGCTATTGATTCTGCAGATTCCCTTGTAAAAGAAAGCGAAAAACTCGGCAAAACAATATCCGAGCTTGAAGCCCGCTTGTTAAAGTCAAAAGAACAGCGTGATTCCGAGCTGGAAAAAGAACGTTCAGGTGCTGATCAGACTTCAAAGAAAAAAACAGACCTTGCTGCAAAGGTTTCCTCTTTACGTGCTACAATCGACGGCAAGTTGAAAGAGGCCGAGCTCAGAAAGAACGAGCTATTCAAGCTCGAGGAGCGGATAAAGGTGATGCATCAGGAGAAAATGGATGCACTTGCAAGAGTCGCTGAAATGAAAAAGGCGTCCGCAGATGAGGGAAAAGAGTTGGTACAGCAGGAAGAAAAAATCTCCTCTACAAGCAGGCAGATAGAACGCATATTTGAAACAATCAAGAAATACGAATCAGATTTACAATCTCTTGGTGCGCAGCGGGAAAAAACAAGATTAGAAATGGATCGCGTTACCAAAGATATGAACCAGCTTAACATAAAGAAAGCAACTGTGGAAACCAAACTTACGGACTTAAAGGCTGAATTTGACGGGCATGGACAATACGAGACTCTTGCTATGAATAAGGAAGAACTTCATACAATTGTAAAATCCTCTGAAGTGACAATAACCACGATGACAAATGTGAATATGGCCGCAATAGACATGTATGGGAAGAAGAAATCAGAAATAGAGGAAATCCGCGGAAAGATAAAAACGCTTGATGATGAGCGCAATGCGATTTTAATGATGATGGACGAAATTTCGCAAAAGAAAAAGGATGCATTTTTCAAGACATTTTATACTGTCAATGATTATTTCAGGAAAATGTTCGCTTACATCAGTATTGGCGAAGGTTTCCTTTATCTTGACAAGCCGGAAGAACCATTTGAAAGCGGAATGTATATCAAACTCAAAAGAAACAACAGGGAACATACACTTGATTCGCTTTCGGGCGGAGAGAATTCTCTTGTTGCACTTATGTTCATTTTCGCAATGCAGTTGTTCAAACCATCCCCCTTCTATGTTCTTGACGAGGTTGAT
>DUGF01000059.1 GCA_013331535.1 Microcaldota archaeon
ATCGAAATATATTCAAGGCACGGTTCCGAGCCTGAAAATGCGCTGAAAGAGATTGAAAAATTTGCGCAAGGTATTTGAGTTTCATTAAAGTTTTTTGCAGATTGTATTCCTTATCTAATGCCTTTAACCACCATACTCTTTGAAATTTACTTAAAAATTAAAAGTATCTTTGAAAGTAAGTTATTTAAACCTAATGATCTAACAAGTAAGTATGAAGAACAGTATCATTAATCTGGTGGCTGAAGCTAAAGCATTGAACTCTAAGATTTTCTCTCTCCCTAGGATATTGATTCTTGTATCCCTTGAGGACTTAAATGAAGATGGCTCCAGCTATAGGGAACTAAAGGCGGGATTGGATTTGGAAGACGGGATATTATTTTCCAATTTGAACGCGTTAGAAGAAATGGGCTACATACAAAGCAAGGATGTAACCGTAGAGAAAAAGAAGATGACTTCGTATGCTATCACAAAGGAAGGAAAAGAAACCCTTCAAGCATTACGGTCATGGTTCAGGAAAATTTTAGATGGGTGATCTAATGGGGGATTTAAAGAGAGCGATTGCATACCTAAAAGAATTGGGATTTAAACCAAATATAGATAAATTTCAGGACAGATTGGTTATCCAAAAAACCGTTTGTTTGCTTGAAATGATGGGTATGAAAATGAATTATCCATTTTCATTATATGTGCGGGGACCGTACTCTCCAAATTTAACCGTTGATTTATATTCTCAAAAAGCAGCTGTAAACAAACTCAAAACGGATTATTCGCCAAACGACGAAGAAAAGAAAAATCTTCAGACTTTTTCTGAGATTAGCAATAATTTAGAGCCGGCGGTGCTCGAAATAATGTCAACGTATGCCTTTCTGATACAAGATCCGGAAAACAATGAAAAACAGGCGATTATCAAACTAAAAAAACTCAAGTCATTTTATTCTGAAGGACGCATTGCAATGGGCATATCCAAGGCAAAACAACTGCTGTTTAAACCAACTGAAAAAGAGATAGAAAAAATGAAGTCTGAATTTAGAGATATAGAAGAGGCAGGTCTAGAAGATAAAAAGTACTAAACGTGGGATGATGGTCAGCTCTTTAAAGTCAGAAGTTTGGATGGCGGATATGCATGGCAGGGGACACGAGCAGAAAGGAAACAGACCGGTTATACTATGGCGTGATTTGGATCATGTAAAAATGGCTATAGTAATACCTTGCACTACAACGCAGGAATGCAGCAAATTCCCCCATACGCATATGGTCGTTCCAAGCATCAAAAATTGTCTTAGTGAAGACAGCATCGCTTTGATTTTCCAGATAACTTCTATTGACAAGAAAAGACTTGATAGGAAACTCGGTGAACTTGACGCAGGGGATATAATGGGTATTGGTGCGGTATTGAAAGAGATGCTGCGAGTATGAACGGAAGTGAGGGGGTGTAGATATGGGAACTTGTTATTATCTTGTTTCGCCGAAATTCAAAACCATATTTGGGTTGGGAAAATCCTTTAGCGAGGATATTATGGAAACTCTGGAGAGAAAACTAGAACTACAGCAAAAACGTTTTGATGACGAAGAAATTGTAGATACTTTCGAATGGACCATCGGCAATATCAAAGAGCAGAAACTCAAGGACATGATGAAGGTTGTTTCATTCTATGATGATATCGCATGGATTATAGGCGAGTGGAAATTTCTTGAATATGTGTTTGTTATAAAATTCAAGAAGTACGATCAAGATTCTTACATAATAACCGGGTATGATGAAAATTTCGATAAACTGAAAAAACAGAGATATAAACTAATTGATGATTATATGTAGTGTCTGGGGAATATAACTGGACAAATTAGATTATACTGATTTTAGTGTACTATTATAGAATCAATGTACTTAAATTTTGCGAGAATAAGCGATCTGGGCGTTAATTCCGCCTAATTCAAAGGGTTAGCGGTTCCCTATTTATGGCGCACGCGCGAAGGGTTAACCTTAGGTGTATAGTAGCCTAACTTATGTCATTTTGTCATTCAAGAATCTTGAGAAGGATGGGTTTCAATTTTTCCATAGCAAATTTGGATATCTGCTCATAATCAATTTCCTTTACATATACGGACTCATTTTTTGTGTATTCTATGATATTAGTAAGATATTGATCAATATGAGCTATCCTTTCTTTCGCAACTTGCTGGTAAGATGGAATCTTCAGGGAATTTCTAATTTTGCCCTGACATTCTTTACAAAATGCAACCTTCGTCAGATCAACATCCTTAGCCAGGTGAAAAAGGTCTATTATGTCCCTAGAACGATTTACCTTTTCCTTTCTTGTTATTATTGCACGAAGTTTTTCACAGGCGATTTCTTCTTTTGAATATGCCGACACCGTCAAATCATCAAAATAATCTTCAGCTGCCTTTCCAAAATACCCAATAAGGTCATTTTTCTTTTCTTTTGGTACTGATATTGGTTTTATAGTTTCATGCCCTATGAGAAATTCTATTTCCTCATCAAACGAAATATTTATTTTTACCTTTGGTGTTTGGGCTCTTTCTTCGGAACTTGGCAAAATAAAAAAATAGTTCAATATTTTGCCACTCTGCGAATGTCTTATCCCTTCCTTTATTTCTGCGGTTTCTTCAAGGCCTAAATTAAAATCAGAAATCAGTTTGTCAATATATTTCTCCTTAAATTTTTTACGGTTAATTTTTTTACTTTCCTTCTTACCTATCCAAGTGAAATCCAAATCTTCAGAAAATCTATAATAGCCATAGTAGCATTTGACAAGAGAAGTACCCCCTTTGAAGATAAGTTCATTTGGTGCATTTTCAATTTTATATAGGTACCTTAGCAAATAAGTTAACCAGATATCCTTTTCTATATAAATCCGTTTATCTTCTTTGAATTTAGATTCTTTCCCTATCTCTTTGGCTAATTGTTCAACAACCTCTGGGTCATAGAGCATGATAACCACCCAAATGTTTGTCTATTATTTTCTTCATAAGTTTCTTTGTCGAATAGAGCTTTAGTTGTCTTTTTATTCCAGACTGAAATTTCTGTCTATTTAATTCTATAACTACATCGAGCACTACTTCTGCATAAGTCGTATCTTTTTTCTTTATTCCAAGATGCAAAAAATCCAAAACAGTTCTGACTGGATCACTATATCTAAGGCCATTTTTTTCTATTATGCCATTATCAGAATATATTTTTATTTTTGAAAAAGCAAATTCCATGCCGCCCATACTACGAATGTTTGATCTAACTTGCCTTTTTGTTATTATGAAGGTCTTTGTAGATGTTTGTACCCCGCTGAGTTCATTGAGTTTTAATGCCGTTTGGAGTCCGAAGTACCAATTATTTCCAAATTTTTTATTGCAGGCAAGGGTCGCCAGTATTAAAGAATCCAATGGCAATGTTTTTGTTAGTAGTTCAGATGACGTTCTAACATAGAATATGCCCTTAAAAAATAATGGAACAAGAGCACCTTTTCTGATAAGTGTCGTTCTCACATTGGTTGAAGAAAAGCCAAAACGGCCGCACAATTCATCAATATCTTTAGTTGATACGCATCTCAATTTTCTACTTGTCATAGAAAAATGGATTTTTCCAGCCTTTTCGTCCAGATATCTCATTTAATCACGTAGTATTTAAATGATTACACAGTCATTTTATTACTACATATATTTAAACGTTTCTCTTTGACTTGCCAAACATTTAGGAGTACCTTCTCCGTCCATTTTCCGCCTGTTTTTCGGCCGAAAGTGCACCCTTAAATTTTGCAATTGTACACGCCTTTTTACGTCAGTGAAAAGTCTCACACCATACCGCCTAACCTACTCCCTATATTATATAGAGTGAGAGAGCGAAAAAGAAGAGAAACTGAAAATTTCGAGGGTATGTCAACAATCATATGTACATGCGCAAAGTCTTCCCCAAAGCCAAGCTCTCTTATGGAAAAGCCAAATCTTTCGGCAGCTTCGTAGAATGCTTCCCTGCATGCATCAATTGTTTTCTGTTTTCTGAACACGGCTTTTCTCTTCTTTGAGACAAAATAGATGTGTTGATAGTTGTATCTGCTTCCACCCTCATGCTTTAAATTTTCAAGAGTTTCACTAACCATGGATTTCACGTCCGTAGCGGTTCTCTCTTGGAGATTTGTGCCTGCCCTCTGGGCAGCGCGCCCGCTACATACCTTTTTACTTCATAAAAATCAGATTTTTCGAAGAGCCTCTCTCGCTAATGCTCGGGACCGTGCGCAAGCGCACGGTATCCCGCTCCAATTGTTCGGAACACCCGAACAATGGACCACAAATCGAAACGTCGATTTGTCGGTCATTCGAAAAATACTCGCAAAGTCGTGTCGGTAATTCACCCGTCCAATTGAACGACGATTCGTTCAATGGACCACAAAACGAATACTTCGTTTTGTCGGTCAGCAAAACTGGCGGTGTCGAGAACGCTTTGCGTTCACGAGCATGTTCATGAACGGTTTGCCGTTCATGACATACTCTTACCGACTTTGCGATAGATAGATGTTGGGGAAATCTGGCTTTTCCCCAAACCCCTTACCATTTGAACTGATTCATCAGCCTGCGAAGCAGGCAGAACTCTCAGTTCGGTTTATTAGCACTTATTGTTGCCTAAGCGCATCGAGCAATTTTACTGCTGCATCAAGCTGCGCTGGTGTTCCCTTAATTATTAAGGTATCCGGGCTTTCTCTGGTCAATTTCAGTTCCACCGGAGCGACGCCTTCAAGCGGCGCGCTGCCTCCCGATTGACCTCCCAATTGTTGCTCTGCAACAATGGGCACCTTGTCGCTCGAAGCGACAAGCTTGTCGGTCAATGGGCGCAATGTCGCAGCGGCGACATTCGCGTCGGCAGCCTCAACCGCCACCCCGAGACGATTAGACGGCCTGTAGTTGAGGGCGACGAGCCTCCTGTTGTAGTTGAAGTTGTAGCAGTCGCGGGCAACAGGAGCCACTCTCTTGGCAATTCTCCATAAATATCTTGCTTCAGCGTTTGAAGAATCAATCGAATTTCCGGTTGGGATTCCATGAACTGCATCGGTTGGGTACCAACCATCTGAGCCAGGGAATGCCTGAATTCCATCCACTTTAGTAGCATTGACAACTCGNNTATTGTTCTGGAACAGGGAATACATGCCTAAAACCAGTTTCGGAATCAACATATTCAATGGTTTTGCCTAGCTTCTTTCCAACTTCTTCATAACCAGCATAAGTACCAGTCCAGGCAGGCAACGCAGGCCTGACATTTGGCTGCTGCCATTCATCGCTTCCTACTAATGCCTTATCCAATCTCTTGTTTGAAGCAACAACCAAATTTCCTTCATTTGCAAGTCGTAGGCCTTCTTCAGAAGGAACTTTGTTAGCGTAAGCTACCAATACTGCTAAATTCGGACCCCTTGTTCTTTGGACTTCAGTTCTTTGAGCTTGAGCACCCATAGATACACCTCAATTTGTTAATATTGAATATATTAGGACGCATTAACCTTTTAAAGCCATCTAGTATCACGGTTAGCCATTTTAGTGGATTTACACTGCAACTGACATACTCCCACCCCTAAATCAATTTCACCAAATCAGCAGTTTTCCAGACCTTTATCTTTTTCTGTTTTTCAAAATGAGGGAGATACTAAGATTAACTTTTACTTCTCATTTCTTTTTCGAGTCTTTCGAACATTGCGTGTTTTATCTTATGCCCTATCCTGTTAACGTCCTCTTCGGTAAGCTCGCTTTTTTCAATTATAGCAAACCACAAAATTAATGCAACGATGTTGCACGCACGAGATTATAAATCCCGTCGTGGTTTGCTAGATAGTGAGACGCGAAAGTTTCGCAAAACTTTCGTGGATCGCTATAACTTGTCCATCTTGCGCAGTTCCTTTTCTTTCATTTCGAACTTCTCTCTTGTTATCTCAACACCCGCTCGAACTTGCAACACTTATAACACCAAATCAAATTCCTTTCCGTCTTTTGTCAATCGCACGCCTTTTCCATCTGCTGCCTTTCCAATAACATGCGCACCAACCCCGTGCTTTTTCGCAATTCCACGGATTTGGTTTTCAGCAGCACGCGGAACAACAAGAACCATTCCGATTCCCATGTTAAACGTGCGGTAAAGTTCACGGATGTCTTTTACTCCTCGTGCAAGTTCTTCAAAAATAGGCTTTGGTTTTGGCATTTCATTTCCATTAAATTCAAATCCAACAGTCTTGCTTAATCTGGTTATTTTTGAGAACGCGCCTCCGGTAATATGCGCGATCCCATGTATTTCCGCACCACTATCAATCATTTCGAGCACAGGCTTGCAATAGATGCGCGTTGGCTCAAGCATTTCCTTTCCCCATTTCTCTATGTCCAGAAGCTTTCTCGCAAGAGTGTATCCGTTTGAATGGAGTCCTGAGCTCTCAAGACCAATCAAAATATCGCCATCGGTGATATCCTTTCCTGTGATCGTCTTTTTCCTTATTCTTCCTACAGCTGTAAACGCAAGATCAAATGGCCGGCTTCCACCTTTTATTATGTCAGGTATTATAGCAGTTTCTCCTCCGATAATTGCACAACTCGCTTCTCTCGCACCTTCAACAAGCCCTTTCATCAGTTCATCCACAAGTTCGTCATCTTCGTTTGTAAGCGCGATATAATCAACACCAACTAATGTCTCTGCACCAAGGCAAAGAATATCGTTTGCACTCATTGCAACCGCGTCAATGCCAACAGTATCGAATTTTCCAATTTCCTGTGCAACAAGAACTTTTGTGCCAACACCATCAGTATGAATAACAAGCTGCTCACTACCGCACTGGAAAACTCCGCCATAGTGGCCAAGAATCGGAAGCGGACCGCCATAACCCTTGCGAAAGTTGAATGTTTCGGCAATCCTGTTCCATAATTTCCCTTGGATCTTCTTCACGTGAGAAACATCAATTTGGTATCGCATGCCTTTTTCCCTCCTCTGATATTTTATCCCGCATTTCTTCCGGGCACATAACCATTACCTTGCGCCTTTTTTCCTCGCTTGTTTTCAGTGCCGCGACTATATCCGAAATGCGTGATATTGGTTCAACAATTCCTGTGTCAAACTTAATCTTAAAATCAATTGGCTTGAAAAAACCAGATGGATATTCCACTATAACATCGCATTTATATTTCTGCTTAAACGCATCCTCAAGCTTTTTTATTTTCATCTGAAGTTTTTCCGGATCGGTTTCCGATGGCTTGAATGAAAATGCCTCTTTATAGAGCTTCCGCCCTAAGAGCGCACTAACATATGAAGATGCGCTTGGAATTCCGGATAAAACAGAAAGAATCTCGTCATCATTCATTGTTGTAAATTTTTCCAGTTCAAAACCTTCGGAAATCGCGCCCTGAATTGCCTTATGATAAATTGCCGCGGCGATTCGAACCGTGCGGTGCAAATAAACAGTTGAAAACATCAAAAAGCGGGCAATTAGAAGAGATTCGGCGGCTTCAAGTCCACCCTCGGTTATCAACAAGGAACCGCCATTCGCAGTCTCATTCTCTTCCATTTCCATGGTATGAATAATCCGTTCGGTATCTATGACTCCGTATGCAACTCCTGTATTCGCGGAATCTCTGACCAGATAATCCATTCTATCTGCACCTAAATCCGAGCAGACAACCTGCCCGATTTTCGCATTTTCAAGATTCATTATTTCTTCTGCATTCCAGGATTCATTCAAAATAGTTCCAACTTCCCCGTCAAGAACCTTTTTTCTGCCAATGTTTTCATGGGTTCCGAGATGCGGCTCAAGAACCTTTTCTGATTCGTGCGAAAATGGCAGATGACCAATGTCATGAAGAAGCGCGAATAAGCGAACCTTCTGTGCATCGTCTTCGTTCAACCCAAGCTTGCGGCTCAACACGGATGCAAGATGAAACACACCAATTGAATGTTCAAAACGCGTGTGGTTTGCGCCGGGATAAACCAGATAAGTAAACGCCATCTGCTTTATCCTGCGAAGCCTCTGAAAATCCGGGGTATCGACTATTCTTTCTTCAAGCTCATTGAAGTAGATATTTCCGTGAATCTCGTCCTTTATCATCATATAAAGCACCAGGAATAGCCGTTGGCTTCATGCGAGGCAGAAACTATCTTTCTTCTTTTCCAGAACATCTCCATTGTCCGCCATAATTCTTAGAACTGAGCGACACCCGTCTTCCTCTGTTTTGCACGCAGCAGCTATAGCTAAAACAGTCATGCTCCCCTTGAGATTTTTCTGGATAAGCTCTGAAATCTTTGTGAAATACTGTTTTGTTGCAACATAAAATTTTCCATCAAACCCCTTTACTCCGATTACCTCGCCCTTTGGCAGTTTTCTCATTTCATCCGATATATTCTGCGCCTCTCCATTGCTGGAAACCAATGCATAACCACGCTTTAGGATTTCGGACATGAAACTTCTTTGAATTGCTTGTGGATGGAAACTGGCAGAAGTTGGGGAGGAGATTTGCGAAACGTTTTGGTTTTGTCCTGTAGCCCCTGCTTTCAGTAATGGATAGATTTTGTCATCTATATTATACACTCCGGTATTCTTGTATTTTGTCCCGTAAAACACGCTTACAAAACCTTTTTTCTCAAGCTCTTTCAAAACTGCAAGCTCTTCTGGCTTAAAGACTTCTTTAACGTGCGCCGGAGTGCGGTTCTCAAAACGAATCGTCAAAAGGCCGTGAAGAACTTTTCGCTCTGACGGAGTAAGCGAAGGCGATGGTGCGGATTGCGGAGATGTTGATTGCGACATTGAATGCGGAACATTTTCTTTTTCTTTTCGGTCACTTTGATTTTTTGTTCCGCTCGAAATTGATGGTGCAGACACAGACATCCCCGCGGTAAGAAGATAAAACCCGTCCTTTAATGGAAACAATTCAAGTTCCCCGGCACTGGAAAGCGAATTCGCCAGTTCGTCTGGTATCTGAAGGTAGAATTTGTCATCTTTTTTGAATAAAGAGAGCCGCATAAGCTAATTTCGCGCTGGGGGTTAAAAAGGGTTTCTGAAAGGGGATTCCAGTCATATTTTAAATCTGTTGTTACTAATTGTTCATTATGAGTTCATCCTTTAAGGAGATTATGCACAATTTCAATTCTCCGCGTGCACCGCATCGCCTTGCATTTAAGGGCTATCTGCTTGCAGATGATATTATTCACAAGGCAGTGAACAAGCCTGCGGAATGGGTAGAGCGAAAGACAGGAATAAGCAGATTTACGACATGCGGCTGCGTGATTGCAGGCGGAGTTTTAGCCGATATGTTAATTAGCTCGTATGATCCGAAGTTTGTCGAGGATAATCATTTGGTGAGAGATGCCGGGCTTTCGCTGGTTTCTATGACGGGAGCGTATCTTCGCAAGAAATTTGAACCGGCCATCGCAGAAGCTGGCTTATCTAGCTATGATTTTTACCGAACAAGTCGTTTTCCAATACTTACATTTGTGTTGGTATATGGATTCATTGGTTATTTATCTGAGAATTATAATAGCCTGGGTACTGCTGCATTCATCGTACATTTCCCCATAAAAACGTATCTTTTAAGCTCAAGCAACGGGACAATTGGCGGACTTAAACAGTTTGCAAGAAACGCGTGGGGGAAATTAGTGTCCGCAGTGAGGCGTTCCCATTCTCCGCTTCCTGACCATGGCTTGGGCGAGCCAGCACCAGAAGCTTCGGGATAAAAAGACGTGTTTTGTTGCTTTTCGTTGTTTTACTCTTTTAAAAGAATTCATCATCTATTAATAGAATCACTCCAAACAAAAAACTTTATAATCCTGCAATTGCTAGTATCCCTATGACAATCTCCCCTTTTGAAGACAGATACAAAACTGAAATGAATGAAATATTTGAGGAAGAGAATAAGCTGCGCAAATGGATGGATGTTGAGATTGCACTGGCAAAGGCGCATGTTGGAATGAAGACTATTCCAAAAGATGCCGTGGGAAAGATTACGGGCGGGGCAAAAAAAGTCAGGCTTGAACGTGTAAAGGAGATAGAAGCAGAAATCCACCACGACCTGATGGCAATGGTAAAGGCACTCAGTGAACAATCTGGAGATGCCGGAAAATACGTTCATTTGGGGGCAACAAGCTATGATATAGAAGATACCGCAACTGCGCTTATTTTCCTTGATGCAATAGGCTTGCTTGAAAAACATCTTTCGGAATTTTCAGAAGTGCTCCGCTCAATTGCGATTAAGCACAAAAAAACAGTTTGTATAGGCAGAACACACGGACAGCACGCAGTCCCAACCACTTATGGACTAAAATTCGCGATTTATTATCAGGAATGCCTCAGAAATCTGGAACGCCTGCATGAGGCCAAAAAACGCATAGGGATTGGGAAAATGTCCGGTGCAACCGGAACAATGGCAACTTTCCTTGGAAACGGGGGAAAAATCCAAACAACAGTCATGAAAAACCTCGGGCTTAAGCCAGCAGTGGCATCAAACCAGGTTATTCAACGCGACCGTCATGCCGAGGTTTTGTTCGTCCTCGCACTTATTGCAGCAATGCTTGAAAAAATCGCAAAGGAAATCCGCAATCTCCAGCGCACGGAAATCCTAGAACTCTCCGAGCCGTTCGGCGCAAAGCAGGTCGGCTCATCAACAATGCCACAGAAAAGAAACCCGCACAAGAGCGAACGGGTATGTAGCATCGCGCGGCTGGTCAAGGCAAATGTTCAGACTGCACTTGAAAATATCGCACTTGAGCACGAGCGGGACCTGACGAACTCGGCAAACGAACGAGTTATCTTTGCCGAGAGTTTTATTGCAACGGATTACATGCTAAGTGAGATGTTAAAAATTCTGGAAGGACTGGAATTTTTCGGAGAAAACATCAAAAAGAATCTTGAATTCACAAAAGGGCTCATAATGGCCGAACGATTGATGATCTTTCTTGTTTCAAAAAAGAGTTATGGAAGACAGGAAGCCCATGAGATAGTAAGACAACTTGCTCAGGAAGCATTCAGGCAAAAAATCCACCTGAAAGAAATGGTTAAGCGCAGCAAAATCGGAATAATCATGAGGGATAGCGAATTAGATGAGATTTTCAATCCCGAAACATATATTGGAGAGGCTGAAAGGATAGTGGAGGAAGCCACAAAACAGTGAGATAAAAGTAGGGTATAAACAACGAAATAAAAAAGAATTGTGGGTAATATTTTCATTGAACTTCGATATTACTCCCAAATATATTACTCACCGGAACAATAGGTTTAAATTATCAATTATGGATAAATGCGTATATGAATTTACGATTCAAACCAACTATAAAAGAAGAGGGTTGTTCAAAAGGAATTCCAGTACAAAGACGACCACTTGGGCCAACAAAATCGCGGAGCACTATTTTTTGGGCAGGAGTTTTATTGATAAGTGGCATAGCCGAGGGATGCATAAAAAAGCAGCAAGAACAAAAAATTGAAGATACACGGCCTAACCAACCAAAAATAGAGCTTGGTGTCCAAGAACCTGAAAAAATACAAAATAAGATGGGCTTCGTCGAGTTCTTAGAAGCTGCTACTGCTAAGTTCAAGGGAATGCCATCTGAATCCGTAAGGATAACTGGACAAACAATAAGTGATAAACTCATTTCAAGGATGGATGAGGGAGTTAAACAAGTTCGTATGGAAAAATACGCAGGAATGCAAGAAATTTTACCATATGTAAATGCTATTTACGTAGCAGCGCTTGGTGAAGAAACACCACAAACATCAATATCTATCTTGAGCACAGAGAAATTCGAACAAACTCGTTCTGAACCATGCGCAGCATATTATAATTCATTAGCAAACAGAATTGTGATGGGAAATTATACAAGCTATGGTGAAGAACTACTCGCAATAGTTTTTCATGAACTTGGACACGCAGTTGACGCAGAAAATGGCAAACCCGCAAGTGAATTCACATCAGAGGCATTTGAAGCATATTTGAGTTTAATGTCGTGTAAACAACGTATGAGCAGAAAGATTACTAAAACGAAAGATGCGAATTCTGAATTATGTGAATTAATCATCAAAGAAGTTAGTTATGTGTGGATCGCGTTTATGAGACTACGTAATGGAGATTTGGAGAAACATGATATGGGAAAAGTAAATTATCTCCTGGAATTTGCCAAGAG
>DUGF01000023.1 GCA_013331535.1 Microcaldota archaeon
CTTGTTTTATCTGGGTTAATATAAATATTAACTGCAGTGAAACAGCGCACGTCTGAGCGTATTTTGCGTGTTCTTCGTGGAACGGATTTGTAGTGCCTACCATAAAGCAGAACAGGATTTAATGCCTGGCAATAATCGCACGATACAGTCTTCTCAGGGATTTCATCTTTGTTTTTGACAGGAATATTTCGATATCCTTCATCATGCGGCTTTTTGTCGCAACCGGCCCGATTTCAGAATCAATTTTTACTTCTTTCAGGGAATCCTTCCTGCCTTTGTGTATGATTACGAAGTTTATGCCAAGAGCAGATAATATTCTTGAAAGAACTTTGGAACGATAGGATTTTTTATTACCCAGAGAAGCCACCCTTGCGGCGATGTCGATTTTTTTCGATTTGGTGGCAACAACTATCTCCAGAACCTTGCCAGAGCTCCATTCAAGGCCGTAGTATCTTGCTGCGGTTGTCAGTGCCCAATACCAACCATTACGCCCATATAAGAAATTGAAGAGATCTGCAAAAAACTCTGCTGGTTTTTCTATAAACTGGCCTTTTCTTTCCAGTTGGGATGGGACGTAGTATACTCCTTTGAAAAATGATGGAAGAATGTAGTTTGAGGCTAGCGCATTTTGCAGTTTGAATTTTGACGCTATCACCTTGGAAGAAACGAAAGTTTTTTGCCTGAATGATTTATAAAAACTTTGATAGCCACTCAACTAACCACCTCTCGANNCCTCTCGAATTTTTTAAATCTCTCATAAGGCAGGGAATCTATCTGTTCTTTACTTTGAAATAAAAGAAGGTCTTCTAATTTGGTTCTCTTTATTTCACTTAGTCTTGCACTGAATGAATGTTCCAGCACCTCGCATTCCCTGTTTGGCATCGGTAGTTTTATTTTTCCGCGCTCGTGAATTATAAAAACATCCACGAGATCGCGTGGATCATAGACTGTTCTGCATAAAAGAGCGGCCATTTTCATTTCTGCATAAGTGTCTGCATCGAAAATGTTGAATTCTGCCCCATTTCTTTCTATTTTCTTGATTTTCCCAAAAGGAGTGGAATCATGAAATGCCTCAACTTTTATATTTGGCCCTATGAAAAACATTCTGTCTTGTATATCCTTTATTTCAAATCCTTTTTTGGCAAGCCTTTCGCTTAGAATTTTTACCAGTTCTTCTTCGCTTTTTCCATCAGGATTATCTGGCCCTTTTGAATCCGGATTATATAAGTCAATGTCTTCTGATGCGCGATATTCGTCAAAGACAACCAGGTTAAGCGCTGTTCCGCCTACAAAAACCAATCCCAACTCCTGCGCTTCTTCCAGTATGTATTGCCAATTCCTCTTTATCCAGTTCCATCTTAGGAATATACCCATACAGTACATTAAGATTAAAAGGTTTTTAATCTTATCGATTTGTACCTCTTATAATTGTTTTACCACTGATTCAAACACACACCTATATCTTCCAATACTTCTTGTTCTTCGCGAAATTCCTTTGGGCTTCGAGAATAGACCACCAAAAGGTTTCATCATCCTTTGGAAGACGACTAAGAATCGTATCCGCTGTGCGGGCACCAACTCCATAACAGGATAAGGCAAGCAGGGCACGTTTTCCGAAATTGCGGACCAACCCGGATTCGTATTCTTTTTCAGCCTCCGGCTTTTTGAATTTCTCGGACATTATGAACAGCGAACCGCTTTTGCACCTATGGCATTTTGGAAAATCCTGTGCGCCGGCAAGATGTAGAAACTGTGTTGAGCCACAGGAAAAGCACTGCAACTGAAGTGTTTTTGTCAGGGTGCGCTCCCGCAATGCCTCAATCATCTGCGCGCGCGGCTCAAAACCGCCCATTGCCTCACCGCCACCCTTTCCACTTGCTCTGGAAATCCCAAGCTCTGCAAATTTGCCTGGTTTCATTCTTTTATCTATTATGATTTTTGTTGAACCGCTTTTTATTGAATCAATAAGCTGCTGGGTGCGCTCCGCATCAAAATACCTAAAGAAGATTGAACGCATCGCTTCCTCGTAAACCACTGAGTTGCGCATGAAGTTTATCAGGCGGCTGTTCATGATCGCAGTCTCGCCGAGAAGCCCGAACAATCTGGCGGAATTTATGAATTTGTTCCGCAACAGCGAGGAGTTGTGAATGCTTTCCTCAAGTATGGATTGAACTGAGCCGACAGAGAGCAAAGCGGTTCTTATATGTTTTTCATCCAAAGGATAGGGAAATTTCATCATTACCCTATATGGGTCTGCAACCGCGCGCACGGATTCCCCAATTAATTCGGAAATCTTAAACGAAAGGATTCTGGCAAGGGATTGGTTTACGCGCGTTCCTGAGCAGGAATGGATTACTACAAGGTCTTCTATAATTTCAATGATAATTGTCGTATCATATTTAATGCGCGAATCAAATTTCGTGTCTGCATCCGAATACCCGCTTCTTAATCTTCCGACATCCCGCGCAATCTCGAAATCAACCGGAATATCCTCCCCTGCCCATTCCGGAATAGCAATATCTGTTGCAAAACTCGGCTCTGCGATTATTTCTGTTTCGGTAATATCGATTACGCGCCAGGGCTGGCCCTTGGATAAGAAGCTTGTTCCTTCGTCAAGATTTGAAACGAATTCTTCTCCTAACGAGGCGATTGGTCGATTAGAAGAAAGGTCACGCAGCAGAAATCTTCGCTCTTTGGGAATTGTTGAAAGATTGGAGAAATAATATTCACGGGCACGTGGAGTTGCCTTTAGATTTGCATCATTCTCAGATACGTCATCGCAGTAAATGAGCCCTTCATCATGAAGCTGGAGCGAGATTTTCTTTAGTTTTTGGATTCCGATTGAATAGGCAGCAGAGCGGGAAAAGAGTTTGTGGATTGCAGAAAGTTCTGTTCGCCCATATTCAAGCAGCAAACCAACTACCTGATGCGCAATAACATCAAGCGCCCCGCGTTCAATTAATTTGTTTTCCATCCAGCCATTTTCAGCCCGGATGTTTATCGCGGTTGCTTCAATGAATTCATCGAGATTTTCCGGAACTATTACACCTTTAGGGGTTTTGTCAAGTGCATGCCCGCTTCTTCCTATGCGCTGGAGAAGGCGGAATGCCTGGCGGGGGGAATTGAATTGGACTATCAAATCGATATCCCCGATATCTATTCCGAGTTCAAGGGAAGATGTTGCCAAAAGGGAACGGACTTCCCCAGACTTAAACCGATCTTCCGCGGAAATACGGACTTCTTTTGAAAGAGAACCATGATGGACTTCTACCGGAGCGCCAGCTGCCTTCAAATCTGCTCCGAGTTCTTCGGCGGTGCTTCGCGTATTCACGAAAATAAGCGAACGGTGGGTTTCGGATTCTTTTTTTATCCGCCCGATGCGAGCAGTACGGTCCATCACATCGCAGATTTCGAGTTCGAATTTCCTATTTTTTCCTGTTTCGGCTATCTCGTATTCCCTCTCCCCAAAAAGTAATGCCCCTGCCTCGCGCTCATTGGCAACAGTTGCTGTTATCCCGATTCGCTGGAATTTGGCGATTTCCGAGAGCCTTTCCAGACCAAATGAAAGCTGCGCCCCTCGTTTGTTGTCCAGAATGTCATGGATTTCATCGCAGATTACAAAGCGAACGTTGGTTATATGGCGTCGCATTATCGGTGCAACAAGAAGAGCCTGAAGGCTTTCACAAGTCGTGAGAAGGATTTGCGGCGGATTTTTCCTATGAGAATCCCGCTCGGATTGCGTCGTATCCCCATGCCGCACAGCATGGGAAATACCAAGCCGTTCGCACCACCAGGAAAATCTTTTTAGAAGGTCGCGGTTGAGGCTGCGCAAAGGAGTGATGTAAAGCGCCTGAATGCCAGGGGCATTGCGATCGACCTTTTCCAGAACAGGAAGAATAACGGCCTCAGTTTTTCCGCTGCCTGTTGGTGCCAGCACAAGCACGTTTTCCCCTGCAAGGATTTTAGGCATCGCGAGCTTTTGTATTTCGGTGAGCGAACCGAAACGCTCGCGGATGAGCTCCGCTACAGTTGTCATATGCAAGAATACGCCAAAGGAGGTTAATATTTGTTTTGAATCGAAGCCGGATTATAACTGGAATCCTAGTGCCCCCTAAATATCGTGTGGTCCCTAAATTTTATGGGTTAGATAAAATTTTTGTACGAGGTAAATCGATTCAGAATTATCACTGATTTAAATAAGTGTCAAAATCAGTTATAACTTCGGTTGGTTATCACCGAAAAACAGATATATTTATTTTCAGTGATAACTATTATGTCCNNAATATAACTGATTTTCTTTCATAATATCCAAACTTTGCAATTGTTTTTTAACCCAACATGACAAAAATCGAAGTATGGAAGAAGATAAACACACTCACTCGGAGGATTGCTCCCACGAAGCCAGCCTCGACGAATTTGAAGAAGCCGGCAAAATAGCCTCACGCATTCGCGAAGACAGTAAAAAACTGATCATGATAGGAGAACCATTACTGGATATTGCCGAAACCATTGAACGGATGATAAATGATGAAGGCGCAGAAATGGCATTTCCGGTCAATATTTCAATAAACGAAATCGCAGCGCATTATACGCCGGAATTTGACTGCACAAGAGTATTGGAAGAGAACAGTATTGTGAAAATAGACCTTGGCACATACCTAAACGGAGCAATCGCGGATACCGCGTATACCATTGACCTTTCTGATGACGGAAGACACGAATCGCTTGTGAAGGCAAGCCAAGAGGCGCTTGAAGCCGCAATTGCAGCTATAAAACCAGGAGAAAGGGTTGGCGAAATTGGCGGAAGAATAGAGGAAAAAATCCGCGCCCGTGGATTCAAGCCGATCAGCAACCTGACTGGGCACATGATAAAAACCAACGAGTTGCACGCAGGAGTGGAAATCCCGAATATCAAAACAAATGATAATTACGAATTTCAAGTTGGAGATATTTTTGCAGTTGAACCATTTGCAACAACAGGAAGCGGATTTGTAACTGATTTGGAGCAGGTTGAAATATTTGGATTATATATTCCACACCAGGTAAGAATGAGGCAAAGCAGAAAAATCCTTCAACACATCCTGGAAAATTTCGGAGTTATGCCATTTGCAGAGCGCTGGATAAGAAAAAATCCGGAATTCAAATCAAAACTTCTGGTGAGCGTAGCGTTGAAGGAAATGCTTGAGGCGCAGATAATACGAGGATACCCCGTCCTACGCGATGGAGGAAACGGGCTGGTCTCTCAGGCAGAGCATACGATAATAGTAACAGAAAGCGGGAACAAAATCACGACGAAATGAACAATGATACTTTGAAACAGATAAAAGTTGAAAATGGGTTTGTTGTATGGTCTTTTGGTATATTCTTATTTCAGTAATCGCAGTCAGCCTTATTTCACTGATTGGGATTGCAATACTCGGGCTAAAAGAAAGGCTAACAGGAAAAATTGTTTCTCTGCTTGTAAGTTTTGCAACCGGCGCAATGCTTGGAAGCGCATTTTTGCATCTTTTACCCGAAGCTGTTGAGAAAACTGATGGTAGTAACGGACTGATGGCAATGTTCCTATACGTTCTTTTAGGAATAATTATCTTCTTTATAATAGAAAAATTTGTCCATTGGAGACACTGCCACGATAGCGAAGCAGGGGCAGAAGGAGAATGCAAAATCCACCCAACGGCATATCTGAACATAGTTGGAGACGCAGTACACAATTTCATGGATGGAATAGTAATTGCAACCGGGTTTAGTGCTGGAATTGGAACCGGAATCGCAAGCACAATCGCAATAATAATCCATGAAATCCCGCAGGAAATAGGGGATTACGCGGTGCTGATCCATAGTGGAATGGACAAGAAAAAGGCACTTCTTTATAATTTCGGGAGTGCATTGTTCGCAGTTCTTGGTGCGGTTCTCGCGTATTATTTCATAAACAGTATTTCGGAATTTGGAACCGCACTCGTACCGATTGCCGCGGGCGGATTCATATATATCGCAAGCGCTGACCTGATACCGACATTACACAAAGAAACAAGTCCGACGAGGACAATAGCACAATTTGCAATGATGATTCTTGGAATTGCGGTAATGTATTGGCTGAAGATTACGTTTGAGGTTGGGTAGGAAAACAGATTAAACCCCCCGAACTAAATCTGCAAGAACTTTTCAACCATCTTTTCAGCCTGCTTTCTCTTTTTCTGGTGTTCTTCAAGGAACTTGCTTAATTTTTCCGCAACGGTTTGTTTTAGTTCCCCGGTGAGCAATTTTCCTGATTTGTAATCGTCTTGTATATCCGCAAGTTTTGCATCATCTGGCTCAAGCCCATATTTCAGCATCTGGAACGAAACATCTATATCTGGATTTCCTCCTTTTTTCCTGTGCTCCTCGATGGTTGGCTGACCTCCAGAAAATGCGTATTTTTTGACTTTTGTCGCTGCTTCAGTGGGGGTGTCGGTAAGCGAAATATAAGAAAGCGGGTCAGATGACGACATCTTACCGCCGCCAAGGCCAGGCAGGAATTTATGATATGTGGAACTTAACTGCATAAACTTGAACTCTTTGATTCGTTGGGAAACATCGCGCGCAAGACGCAAATGCGGGTCCTGGTCTGCACCAACCGGTACAATGACCGGAACCGGCCCGCCTTCAAATTCCGGTAGTTGCGGATGAAGCATATCAGATGCCTGTAAGAGTGATGAGGTCATTTTCCCTGGGGAAATATCTCCGTAAATCGCTTTGAACTCATTGAATGTTGCGTGCCGCGCGAGCATTGACGCGAGACTGTAATATGCATTCGCCCGCGCGCCGTTCTTTGAGCGGCTTGACTGGAAATAAAAATCGCAATTCTCTGGCTTTAAACCAAGTGCGATATAATTCAGCAGATACTCCTGAATCGCGGTTTCACGGAGTTCTTTCATGTTCGGATTTCTGGAATTGTATGCCTCGATATCTGCTACTGCAAGATATATCTTTGCACCAAGTGACTGATAAAAAATAATTTGTTCGGCAACCATTTTATGGCCAAAATGGAATTTGCCAGAGGGCATAAGCCCAGTCATCATAACAAACGGCTTTTTCTGTTCTATGGCATCAGTAATCTGCTTGAAATCCCTGTGTGCGAAAACAATGCCCCTTCTGAATAAAACCGAATGCTCAAATTGTTTCGGAAGCTGGCGCATTGACTGCAATCCGAATTCGCGGATGAGCTTGACGTAATCTATCTTTCCTGAAACTTCCCAGGGGGTAACTTGAAAATTATGGTCCTCTTCGCATTCAATATCTTTAGTTGAAATTCTACCAGCAAGAGATCCGGCTAAACTTCTTGGTGAAACCATATTGATCGAACATTGATAGGAGTTTCTATATTTTTAGATGTTTCGAATTACTGCAAATGAACCGATAGAGGCTCCGGTTCCCTTGCCCCTCGCTTTAGCAGTATATCCCGTTCTTTTAGAAGACAGGCACGGTTATGTGCGAGCGCTTTCCGAATTCCATCCGCACCTCCAGATTTCCAAGACTCCATGCATTTCAGTCCATCACCAAAAAACGGATCTTCATATTCCGGGATTTCAAGACCGATGACAACATGCTGTTTCTTCTCGTATTTCGTGCGGTTCAACTCGCGCTCGAAAAGAATTCGCTTGCCTAATGAATGAGAAAGGACTCCGATTTCAAAATGAGTATTGAATGAGTGGAACGGACGAGGAAAGGACTCGAGAATTTTTTCAATTCCGCTTGCCAATAAAGGAATGTGTTCCGAAGAGCTGACATAGTGCTGGGCCAGTACACCATTGGAAATGGCCCCGAAAATAACTATTTTATGGTTTGCATAGATACGACTATCAGAATATTGCCTGTCAAACGAGCCGATGGTTTCCAAATCGATTACAGTTCCTGGGAAATTTGTGGGGGCAGGTTCCTGAATAGATTTGATGGACATTCAACTCACAACCACTTCAATGAAATCCCTTCAAATAATCTTCCTGCCCTCAACTCTCCAAACCCCAAAACAGAAATTTAATCCGCTAGCCCATCTTTGGTTACTTTGAAAACGCATTCGCCTTCGGGTAAATTCGGAGAATCAACAAGACGCGCGATGCGTTTTTCTTCCTTGCTTTTACGAAGGTATATTCTGTACGTCGAGACGTGCGCAAGCACATGACCTCCTATAGGAGTTGTTGGATCACCGAACATTATGCCTGGATTATCCATAACCTGGTTTGCGATATAGACCGCAAGATTGTATTTTTCCGAAAGCTTTTGCAGGTCATGGACATGCTTGTTCAGCTTCTGCTGGCGGTCGCTCAAAGAACCCCTGCCAAGGAAATCTGCCCTAAAGTGGGAGGTTAGGGAATCTACTATAATGAGTCTGATGTTATTTTGCTGTATTGTTTCCGCGGCTTTTTCAACAAGGATCATTTGATGTGCACTGTCCTCTGCACGTGCAACGAAAATATTTTTCAGGACTTCCTCTGTGTTAAGCCCTGCCGCCATGGCCATCTGTGCTATTCTTTCAGGTCTAAACGTTGCTTCGCTATCAATAAACAAAACCTTCCCACCAAGACCGCCTTGTTCGAGTGGTTTCTGGACGTTCACTGCAAGTTGGAAACCAAGCTGCGTTTTCCCAGAGCTGAATTTTCCATAGGCTTCGGTTATCGCCTGGGTTTCAACTCCGCCGCCAAGTAGTTCATCAAGCGCCTCGGAACTGGTTTTTATTTTCCCTATGCTCTTACGGCGTTCGAGTATGATGTCCGCGGTTTCAAACCCGATTTCAACCGTTTCTTTTGCACCGGCGATTGCCTTTTTTGCATTTTCAACGCCAATCTCCGCAGCCTCTGCAAGTTCATGCGGACTTGCCGCGGCAATTGTTTTGAAATCCGAATAACCAGCCTTTCTAAGTTTCTCAGCGCTTGCATCACCAATTCCTGGAAGATCTTCAAGCTCTCTGTAATACTTCTTCTTTTTATCATCCTTTTCTGTTTTTTCGTTTTTTTCTGCCATTTATATCACCAAATAATATCCTGAGACAAGAAGGTTTTCTTGTCTCAATCTATGTCATGAACGTCGCAACGTTCATGAGCATGTACAAAATGCGATACATTTTGTATCAGACAAGTTCGCTGATGCGAACTTGCAGATGTTCAGGAACGATTCGTCGTTCCTGACATACTGAACCACCGGGGTAAAACCTAGATTTCAAAATCGGTATTACTTATTTGGTTCAGTATATATGTTTATGTTATGCAAACCAACTGGAAATTACTTCTTATCATTCGGAAAAACCAATAGTTTCAAATTTCCAATCATGAGTGAATAGAATTCATTTCCGTTCTTTGAAACGCGCTTCCACATCCCGCCAACACTGCGGTATATTGTTTTTCCATCCTTGTCAACCTCTGGCTGAACTATGCGAAAATCAGGTTTGTTACCTTTTTGATCCCCGGCCTGCCCAGCTTGCCCGCCTTGACCTCCTTTTCCAGTATCCCCTGAGGAAATGGGAACTTCTACAAAACCATCACGGTCATCATCAACTTTTTCATCAATCGTGCGCATAGGTAAAACCTCCAATAAAAGATAAAGGGGGGTAATGTGCCCCCCTTAGGTAATACTTAGGAAGAAATAAAGTAGTATTTAAACCTGAGCAGGGGGGAGGGGGTAGTTGGCCGATAAACTCTGATAATGTTTTGAGTTTAGGGTTTTAAGATTTGCGACGTAAAACTCGGGACATGATACCCGAGACTCAGGAATTTGTCCTTGGCCGATAAACTGGCCGATAAACTCTGTTTTTGGCATTCTACAACGAGTTTTTGGTCTCGGGCACCGGATAAAACCCAACTTTTTTTAATCTAAGCCGTATTATTGTGTCACTAAAAATCAGATTTTAGCAGTATGGTGATTGTATGGTTCGACATCTTCTAACATTGAATGATTTGACTGATAAAGAACTTTTAGAAATTCTTGATTTTGCAGATGAGATAAAGGGAAATCCAAAACAATATGCAACCGCGATGAAGGATCAAACACTTCTCATGATATTTGCAAAGCCATCGCTCAGAACACGCCTTAGTTTTGAGGTTGGAATGACGCAGATGGACGGGCATGGAATTTATTACGACCTGAGCAATTCACCAATGGGAAAAAAGGAAAGCATTGCAGACACTGCGCGAACTGCTGCAAGATATGTCGATATTGTAATGGCAAGGCTATTTGGGCACGAGGACATAGAAGAGTATGCGAAATATTCCAAGGTGCCTGTGATTAATGCGCTTACGAACTTCGCGCATCCGTGCCAGATAATAGCGGATTTGCAAACGATAAGGGAAAAAAAGGGCGGAAAACAAAAAAAATTGAAAGGAATTAAGCTCGCATATTGCGGAGACGGAAATAACAACGTTACGCATTCGCTTATAGAAGGATGCACAAAGGTTGGAATGGACATAAGCGTAGCATGCCCGAAAGGAACGGAATTTGAGCCGCAGGCAAAGGTAATTGAAATCGGGGGGAAAAGCGCAGAGCGGAACAAATGCAAACTCGTAATTACAAATGAGCCGCACGAGGCGGTGAAAGACGCGGATGTTATATACACTGACAGTTGGATGAGCTATCATGTTCCAAAAGAGAAAGAAGCGGGGCGCATGACGATGTTCAAATCGTATCAAGTGAACTCGGAACTAATGAAACACGCAAAAAAAGATGCGATTTTCATGAATTGTTTGCCAGCAATGCGTGGTTATGAGCAAACCGTGGATGTTATTGACGGCCCGCAGAGCGTTGTTTTTGACCAGGCAGAGAACCGCCTGCATGCGCAAAAAGCGATAATGTTATTTCTTCTCGGCCGCATGGGTGCAAAAGGATAGGCTTTAAATTACTAATTGTGGAGATATATGTATATGAAATTGCGAATGATGAGCACAAGGACTAAACAAGCGATTGGAAGGGTAGCCTTGGCTGCGACAGTTATGGCAGAGACCATCGCAGGTCCGATAATCGGAAAAATAATGTATGATAAAGAAGCTGCGGAACAGGGAAGGCGCCAGCAAATTTCTATGGGGTGCAAAGGAGATAACTGTTATGAAATTGATTTGGGAATGTTTGTAGGCGGAGTTTACGAAATGATTCTTCTTGATTCTATTCAGACAGTTGGGATGGGAACCAGAAGTGAAAAAGATCCAAAAAAGGCATTTGCACAGGCGGAAGAGGGGTTCAGACTTCTTGAAGAGGGAGAAACGACAAAAGGAATCGCACTTATGCTTCCTTATATTCATGCTATCCACACAAACGCATTTGGATATGGAGCACCGGCAATTGCCAGACTTGCGATTATGCCAGAGTATGAATTCAAAGAGTTGAAGAGCAGACTTGAAATGAGCAGGAACGGATTGGATGGTGCAGAGGCATTTTACATCCCAGAAAGAAGAACTATGTACATGTATCCGATGGAAGACCTTGAAACTACGTTGAGCGTAATATTCCATGAGCTTGGTCATGATAACGATACTTTAGAGGGTAGAGAAATTAGTGAATTTACTTCTGAAACAATGGGATTTTATTTGGATTTGGTATCGTGCAGGGAAAGAATACGAATGAGTTCGGATACCGGCATAGTTGAAGGGGAGATATATTTGGATAAAGATGGAGAACCGATTTTGTTAAAGCCAAGTGTCTGTCGCAGGATTCCGGAATGGATACTGGAAAATTGGGTTGCATATATGCTTTTGAAAAATGGTCTGGACGAATCACATGCTTTAGGAAAAGTAAATGCCATGCTCGAAGTATACGAAACTGGTGACATGCGCAGTGCACTTGATGCAGTTACCACAACAAAACCACAAGATAGTAGGGATAGAGTAATAGGTGAAATCGTGCATATGGAAGCCCCTGAATTTTACGAAAAAATGTTGGTGGTTTCCGAATTGGTTATGGATTTTATATACCCGGAAGGAACGGGTGGAGAAGAAAACAAGTTTGTCCAGAGTTTTTCTTTTGCCTGTGGTACACATGAGACGCACGACAATAACGAAATTATTCGCTATTTCCAGGAATATTCCCCCAGAGGCAGCAAACTTACTACAATGGAATTCCTAAGAAGGTCATTAATAGATGCGAATGAAACTAGTTTTGTGTATTTCTCTTCAGATGGACTTGGCGCACCGCTCAGAGGAATAAGCTGCCGTGTGGGTTTTATAACAGAGGGAGAAATTCGAGTTGGTGAAGTAAAATCAAATTCTCGGGTGGAATTAAGTAGCCAACAATCGCCTTAACAACCGAGACTAATTTAAACAAAAAGAATCTTAATTTTGAACAGCCCCAACTTACTTACACGTAATTTTGTTAAGAAAATAAAAAGAAATTGAAAAATAAAGGAAAAAATAGAAAAATAAAGAAAAGAGACTACTTTTTATATTTATATTCCCCGCCTTTGCTGCCAGAGCTTCCTTTTCCGCCCTTCATCAGGAAATAAGCTGCAAGGATTACAACTACCACGACCACTAAAATTAATGGAAGCAGCCAGCCTGGGAACCCAGATGGTTGTGCACCTGGAGCAGAAGGAAGTGCTGCTGCGCCAGTAGTTAATGCGGCTGATTTTGCCTTTGCTGCTGCAGCCTTTGCCTGCTGGGCGAGTTCGATTGCCTTTGCATAATCCCCTGCGTTAAACGCATCTAATGCAGCTGAAAGAAGTTTTTGGACTTCGGCTGTATCTGCACCAGATGCCTTGAGTGTTGATATTTCTTTTTGCACTGAACTTATGAGCGAATACGAATTATCTTTGTTTGGAGTTGGAGAAGGCGTTGCCGGAGTTTCTGCTGGTGTTCCCTCAGATGGAGTTGTTTCACCAGGCAAAGCTGGAGGAGTTGTTGTGGTTGCTGCGGGCGTTGTTGGGGTTGTGGTTGCCGCAGGCGTAGCTGTTACGACAGCTGCTGCATCCACTGCAGTAACAGATGATGATTGTGAAGCAGTAGTTGAAGATGGTGTAGTAGAACATTGGTTTGTTACACTAACTGTGGATGCACCAGTTGTGCTTCCTAAGTTGAAACTAACTTGTTTTGATCCGCTGTAACATGGCGTTGCAGTAACTGTTACACTTACCTGTGTTTGGGCACCCTGTGCAAGCGTAATTGTTCCACTTGTGGAGCCTGAAACGGAAAGGCCGCTGTCTGCAGAAACCGTATAAGCAGATGTTGCAGAACCGCTTGCAACATTAGTCACTGTAAATACCAGTGTAAACGAACTTTGGCCGTTTGAAGCCGTGGGTAAAGGAGAAATCCCGAATAGATTACTCCATGAAGAAAATTCAACGTTTGTGGATGTACTTGTTGAAGATCCACTTGCCGCATGGTATGTATATGTACCGGTTGAAGCTGCGGAAATTGTAAATGATGTGGAACCACTACTGCCGGATATGCTTTGCGAACTAGGAGTTATTGAAAGCCCGCCAGTTTCATCAACAATGTTTGCTGAGGTACAACTGCTCGCATTTGAATAAGTCATGGTTACAGTTACATCTGAACCAATAGTTGCACTGCTTGAGGCAGAGGTTGCCAGCGTTGCTGAACACGACTGTGCAAATGCCACTGAGGCAAACAAAGCGAAAAAAAACAAAAATCCAAATAAAGAAAAACGATGTGTTGTTGTCATCATAATCACCAGTAGGTATACGAACCGACCATAAACGGAGGCAATAGGTCTGCAGTCATTGACTGTTGTGTGCCACTCACACTTACAGATGCAGTTCCTTGCAGGTTTAGCATTCCCCCGCGTGNNCCCCCGCCACTGGTAGAGTTAACCGTTGGCCAGTTTGATGAGGAGATGTTAAGCAATGCGCATCCATACGGACCAACCGGAACAGAGCTTATTGCAGAGCCATTGAGTGGATGGTTGGATTGCACTACTGTGGTAAGCTGGCCAGTCATGGTATATTGTTTGAGTACCAGACCTGAAACAGTCGCGTTTGTGGTGAGTTTATTTGACTCTGGTTTTGCAAAGTCCCGCAGACAAAGAGCCGCATATAGGTTTTCAGTCTGGTTTAGTGGCTGTGAACCATATGCAAAACCCGATGTTGGTTCCAGGAAGAAGGTAAATCTTCTTGTTGCCGCTGAGGGGCTATCGTTCAAACCAACAGCATATTGAAGGCCACCGTAATTGATTTGAGTAGTTAATGCGCACAAACTTGCACTATTGCATGTCCAATTCAAGCCACCTGTGGTGACATTGATAGTTCCTGCAGATTCATTATAGGAAATTGTGGTCAACGCAGAAACCCCCATGAAACCCGTAACATTGGCTTGGAACAATTCAGGTGCCGGCGTAGATGTATTTGACAGAGTAACTGTGTTGTTTCCAAGTGTAGTCAATCTCATTCCAAACATCTGGAATGCACGGATGTCCATTCTCACCGGATCGCTGAATGATGCTGAATCATTAGTGCTTCCATTTATTTTCCAGAAGAATTTGTACATACCTGAACGGTTTACCTGCAAACCTACAAAAGCAAGGCCATTGGCATCAGTCAAAGCAGGGGTAACAGACCAGTTTGTAGCTGCAAGTGGAGTGCCGAACCCATAACCCATGTAACTTTCTTCAAATACGCCGGATATATTGACCGTAACCCCAGCGACTGGAGTTATTCCCTTTCTTACCAGGAAAGGCAATGTGAAAGAAGTTCCGGTTGTTTCCTGGCCGGCCCAGGTTCCACCCATGCCGCCTCCGGATGAGGCATCCATACCATATGATGGAACATATGTTGTATTAACCATTGAAATGAAATTGCAGTCTTTGATTGCATCCAGCACAAGTCCATGGACTCCGAACGAACGATTCGCCAGGGTCGCATTGGCAAAGACATACATTGCATTTGTTCCGACAGAGGTATTATTGGTATCCGAACCAGCAGAACTCATTTTTCGTATTACAACGCGATCATATGCTGCGTCACCGTTGGAGTCATAGACCAGTAATTTTATAGAGATGTTGGTGAAACCACCGGAATAGCCTCCGTAACCACCACCACTTCCACCCATACCCATGGCTTCATTAAAGCTGAGGTCGTTTCTTGCGCAGACCTGAGAATTTGGATTATAACCAGTAAATAAATTGCTAAACGCGGTAGATCTGGTTAGGAATGACATGTTCCAACCTTTGGTAATCAAAGTAGCATTATTTGCTGCTTCTGTGATCCGGGTTGATTCAGTGTCTGTAAATAAGTTAAGTCGTGCAATAACAACTCTGACTCCGGCAACCGAAGTCCATAAGTCAGAATTCACCTTTGTTCCGTTGTAATCCTTAACCTGCAGTTTTATTTTTACACCGCCTTTGGCAAGGCCGGTTGGAACAGTTACATTGACCATCCAAAGCTCTCCGTTACCATCTATGGAGCTGTTCCAGTTATCAGACAGTTTTGTGGAATTGTTTACATGAGTTGCTTTTATCGAGTTACCCATTCCCATAGATTCGAATGTAACAGTTATGTTTGTTCCCTGAGTGTTCGTGTTGTTTGTTTCTGTAACATTGCTCTTTATGCTGAATACAAGAGACAGACGGGTTCCTGGGGAAATGGTTGTTGGCCAGCTTGCTCCTGGGACAATCCAAAAATCCCACCACATAGCCGGCTTATTACCGCCAACCATCACACCTCTTCTCATAGTATCGCAGACTCCTTGAGTATCGCAGAATCTTAGCCTGAAATCAGTGTATGTATCATCGTCTGCCCAGGTTGATTTTGAAAAATTCGATGAGTAGATTAAAAGGTTTGCGCTCCCATTAACTACAGACGTATTAAGTACGGTTAATGGAGAAAGGAATTCCGGTGGCCCGAAGGATTGACCAAAAGAGACCATACTCTGGACAGAAAGCGAACCACTTGATAAGGAGGTTCCGTTAGTATATTCTGCATTAGTAACAGTAATATTTATTCCTTCTAATCCTCCAACCTTCCAATTCCCACTAGTACCGCGTATATCAACACTGCCGCGGATATTTGAACATTTCAAGAAGAAGGGCACACCGTCTGAGTGTGACATTCCGTTAGGATCAGTGTAGGTAACATTTGCCAGACCGAAATATTCTCCACCCCATGAATGACAGGAAGTATTGAATGTAGCAGTTGTGTTGATGTTATTCCAAGATGAGTTTGTACTTTGGGTAGTATTGAATGTAAAACAGGCCTTTACGCTTTGGCCCGTATCCTCCTGGATAAGCATTGTTGGTATTGAACGAAGAACAATGCCACTTGCTGTTTCGCCTGTTTCCGCAAGACGGATATCCCCTGTGAAGTTTACGCCGTTAGTACAACGTATATCCCCACCTCCCATTGACGGACCCATACCATACCCACCACTCCAACTGACTTGTGGATTAAGGAACCCCATTATCCATTTTGCCATTACAAAACCATTTCCTGTGGCAAGATCGCCACTAACATCTGTGGCCTGAACATCGAGTAAGAACATATCGGAATAATTTTCCGGGAGCTGGATTGAAACTGAGTCTGTCGTATCATCTGCGGTTGCACGGAAGTAACCTGATGCCGGAGAAGAACTGTTTGTTGAAAAGAATGTGGTTGCAGTTGGAAGGTTTCGTAGCTTAACTACCGAGATTCCACTTACATCTGTAATCTGAGTTCCATTAACATC
>DUGF01000022.1 GCA_013331535.1 Microcaldota archaeon
TTCAGCTGCTTTCTGGATTTTTTCTCTCCTCCGATTTCAACTACTAAACGCTTCCCAGACTTTTCTATAACATAATCCGGGGACTTTTTCTCTCCTTTTATTGTATGAACCGTCCAACCGCGCTCTGAAAATCCAAAAACTGCAAGCTCTTCCCTTATTGCTCCTTTATCCGGTACACCCCCAAGCTGTTGGCAAACCGCAAACCGCATGTTTGGATGGAAAAAAAGTATTTTTGGTTCTGATCTTACGAGTGCACTTCCCCGGGCAAAGGGACGAATAACCCTGATGATTTCCATTCTTTCAAGGGCATCTATTATCTCATACACAACTGTTTTTGAAACATGAAGCGTTGAGGAAAGGGAGGTTAGACTAAGCTCACCGGGTTTTGAAGTTGCGATAAAAATTATGAGGTTTTCCATGGCAAATATCTTTTCTTTTGACATCTTCAAAAAGAAAACTGCATCGTCTCTGATGGATTTTTTTATTGAATAATATATCGCTTCGAGGGCTTTGTTTTCATCTAATCCGATTGAAAGGGGAAAACCACCAACCCGGATGTATTTGTAAAATTCTCCTTCCAACGCAGGAGTAGTAGCTACAAAAGTGATTGACTCGTCCTTATCCCTCCATTCCTCGCTACAAGAGATCGTCTCCCCTTTTTTTAGATTAATAAATTCACTAAAATTCATAGGGTGCATGCAAACTAATTCCTCTCTTCGCTCTGGCACCAGCGCAATGGGTGCACTTCCACTGGCAACAATCTTCAGGGTTGGATTTGCGTCATGAAGGGCTTTTATCTCTACTCTCCAGTTAGGATAGGTATGCACCTCATCTATGAACAACAAAAAGTATCCCTGCTTTATTCCATCAATTCCAGAATTATATACGCCCCTGCTTTTTATTGCCGGGTTATCGACAGAAAAATAAACTGATTTGACAGGCACTTCTGCAAATGCGTGTAACATTGCCGTGGTTTTCCCAACCCCCCTAAAACCGCGAACAATTTTAATTCTTAAGCCAGAGTCCAGGGAAGAGACAATTGATTTCACGATTGAACGTCTTTTCAAGCCATCAACTGATTTAGCGAGGGATAATGAAAGCAATCTTAATTGTTCAAAATTCAGATTATCATCCATGATATGTATATTAACCAAAATATTTAAAAATAGTCGCGTTTGCGTCCAAAATCAGCCTAATTTGGAACTTTTTGCGACTAATCAATGATCCGCTGGCTTGAGTTGCTCTCTTGCTTTTTGCTCAATGATTTCAGTTGCCAAGGAAGCGGTTTCCCGTAACACCGGTTCTTTTGACATTTTCGCAATAAGCTTAAGGGCAGAAAGGTTTCCCGTAGAAATAAACGTTTCTAAATGACTCTCAAACGCTCTGATAAAACCGTCGATAAGACAATTTGGATTTGAATTCATAATCGCATCTGCCGCAAGCTCCCATTTCCTATGCTTTATCAGATAATGCACTGCCATGGGACGAATGTCATCCCTCCCTCTTTCCGCCACGTCTGCGATTCTTCCAAAGCGTTCGTGCTTTTCCAAAAGACCAAGCGCAGTCAGAGCAGTCGGTACGTCAGTCGTGTTCAATAGATATCCGTGCATTCTATGAAGGCAGTCAACTACTGCACCTGAATCATTCGCATGTGCAAGATAATCCGAACGAATTGGTCCGAAATCCCTTGCAGAAACAGAACGACGCGGATTAAGGATATACTCCGTTGGCGAAGCGCCTTCTTTCCATCTGTACCATTTCGTTTGAATAGGACCGCGTTGAAAAATAGAGATGAACTTCATTGATAGGATAATGTGCGGGAAACGTTATAAATGTTGGCGAAATAATGGAGACTGAAGAAAGAAAAGGTTTATAATTATATTTAGAGTATAATTAGATTGGTGGTATAATGGGTATACGGGCAAGAACAAGAAGATGGGGCAATTCTATCGGTATAACGATTCCTAAAGAAATCGCGGATAAGATGCATATCCATGAAGACGAAGAGGTTGATATCGAAATCAAAAAGACATTTTCTATTAAAGATGCATTCGGCTCACACAAATTCAAAAAAAGCACAGATATGATTATGCGCGAAATTGACGAGGGGTGGGACTGATGTACTTTCTAGATACATACGCCATGATTGAATACCTGCGAGGAAACCTGGCATACAAAAAATATATTGACGGCGCCATTTCAACAAGCCGATTCAATCTTATGGAATTATATTATGCATCCCTGCGTGATTCCAATGAAGAAACTGCTGAACGGGATTATGAAACATTCGTACCTGCGGAAGTTGAAATTCCAGAGAAAACGCTAAAAAATGCCATGAAAAAAAGGCTAGAGTTCCAGCAGAAAAAGAAGATGAATATTTCTTACGTTGATGCTATAGGATACCAATACGCTCTGGAAAACAACCTTAAATTTCTTACCGGAGACCGGGAATTCAAAGGAGTAGAAAATGTGGAATTTGTTAAATAGATAGGGATACGACATGAGAATCCTTGCTATATCTGGCTCTCCGCGAAAGGGAAACGCCGAGAGACTTATTGAAGAAGCGATTAAAGGGGCAAACGAAAGCGGCGCAAATAGAACTATTGATTTTGTTCCGCTCCGCACGCTGAGCTTCACCGGATGCTGCGGATGGGACGAATGTTATTACAAGGGAGAATGCAGGATAAACGACCAGATGAAACGCACGGTTTACCCGAAGCTTCTCTCAGCCGACGGCTTCCTCTTCGCAACTCCGAATTATTTCAACAACATGAGCGGATTGATGAAGAATTTTTTTGACCGCACGAATCCGTTTGCATTAAAGAAAAGGCTTTCCGGAAAGAAAGCTGCGATTATCGTGGTTGGCGGGCAAAAAGACAGTTCACTGAGGAAATGCGAGGGAACTATTCGCGAATTCTGCCGGATTCATGAGATAAAAGTTGTTGGAAGCGCGCGGATTACCGCTGACCGGATCGGAGATGCGGAAAAAAACAAAAAAGCAATGAAGAAATGCAAAGAACTTGGAAAAAGACTGGCGAAACATATATAAACCAGAATCGTTGATTAGAATTAACTGTTTCTAAATATAACCGGCAACCAAATACCAGAACTAGAACTGAAAATCCTGAACTGGAAACAGGATGCTGGAAACTGAATTGGAGGTGCGTTAATGGAAAAACTGAATTTTAACCTGAAGGCAGCTATATTTTTGGCTCTGTTCGCGATAGTTTCGCTTATAGGGCTTAATGTGAATTTCTCAAAGCTGGTTGGAGCGGAGAACCAATTCTTTACGCTATTCCAGTTCTTTGGACCGATTGCGGGTGGATTCCTGGGTGCAACAATTGGAGCAGCATCAGTATTGCTCGCACAACTGGTAAATTATCTGTTTATTGGAAAAGAACTGAACCTATTGAACCTGCTTAGATTAACTCCTATGTTGTTTGGTGCGTACTATTTCGCAAAGAACAAGGACAGACTGCTGAATGACAAGTTGAGCATTGCGATTCCAATCGCGGCAATGGCGGCATTCATGCTTCACCCGATTGGAAGAGAAGTTTGGTATTTTTCGCTTTACTGGGCAATCCCGGTAATTGCAAAATTCCTGCCAGACCACCTGATATTGCGAAGCCTTGGGGCAACGATGACAACCCATGCAGTTGGCGGCGCATTCTGGGTTTGGACCGTTCCAATGACTACAGCGCAATGGCAGGCATTGATTCCGGTTGTTGCTTATGAACGCGCTTTATTCGCACTTGGGATTGCAGCGAGCTATGTTGTATTCAACACCGTGCTGAACAAAATCGCGGAAATAAATCCCGGAATATTCGGTGGCATGGTAAACGTTGAGCAAAAATACGTGCTTGCGAAATTCTGAGATAAACGTGTTCTTTTTTTTATTTTCTATTTTTTCTTTATTTTCTTTTTTCCGCCTTGTTCTTTTTTCATTCTGTTTTTTTTTGTTTTTAATTAGTTTTCTTTTCGTTTTTTTGTTCCGTTCTCTTTGTTTTTTGATTAACTGGTTCTGTTTCTGATTTTCTTTTTCTCCTTGATTTTTATTCTTTCCCTTATTTATCTTTCATATGAAAATCCGTCTTTGCATAGACAAAACAGTTCACGACAATGCAGCACATTACTACGATAAGACAAAGGAAATGCGTGAAAAGGCAAAGGGACTTGAAACCGCGATTGCTGAAACGAAAAAAGAAATTGAAAAAGCGCGAAAAGAGGAGGGAAAACAAGCGGAACGGAAAAAGGAATCTGTGAAGATAAAGCGCGAAAAAGAATGGTACGAAAAATTCCACTGGTTTTATACATCTGGAAACCGACTTGTGATTGGCGGAAAGGACGCGCAACAAAACGACCTTGTTTTTGCGAGACATATGGACGACACGGACCTTTTCTTCCATGCAGATATACAGGGCGGCACCGTGGTAATATTAAAGGACGGAACAAACGCAAACGAAGAAGAAAAAAAGGAGGCTGCACAATTCGCGGCGAGTTTTTCAAATGCATGGAAAAACGGAAATGCAAGTGTTGATGTTTATGCTGTGCAAAAGAACCAGCTTTCAAAGCATGCGACCGGAGGATATGTACCCACGGGCGCGTTTGCGATAACCGGAAGCAGGGAATGGTTCAGAAAAACCCAGCTGGGAGTGCGCATTGGCTTGATTGATTTTGTAGTTGTTGTTCCGCAATGCACAAAAACAAAAATAAAGCGAGAAGAAATTATTGCACCGCTATCCTCTGGAAAGGAAAAGGGAGAACTTGCAAAAATCCTTGCAAAGAAATTAGGTGCACATCCAGATGAATTGTTGCAGATTCTTCCAAGTGGAAAGAGCAAAATTATAGAACAAAAGAACGGATAGGACCAACTTGCGACATGCTGAAGAAAGCGCATAGAACCCTTTTTATTTCTTCTCGCAGTAGACAGAATAAACTCGTTGTTTTGTATCCCAGGTGTACCACCATGCCACGGCGTATCGAAGTCAGCATTAAAGATTCTGTAAAAGATGTAACCGGAGATCGCGCAAAGGAACGAATAGAAAAAGAACTTGGCATAAAAATTTCATTCTCGCATTTTATAGAAGTATACAACATAGATGCCGACCTGAGCGACGAGGAAATGCAAAAATTGGGAAGTGAAGTTTTCACAGACGCAGTAATCCAGAAGTATCATTGCGACAAGCCAGCATTTGAGCATCTATGGAAAGTGGAAATCGGGTTTCTTCCGGGAGTAACTGACAACACAGGAAAAAGCGCAAGAGAGGGGGTAAAGGATGCTCTTGGAAAGGACGTGGACATATACTATTCACGCATGTACGCATTTGGCGGAGACGATATTGATGAGGATAGGTGCATCCGGATATCCCAGATGTTTTATAATCCTCTTGTGGAACATGCGATAATACATTCCCCGCTTCAACCAACACCACCATATATTCCGCGTGTGGAATTAAAGCATGGGCCAAACGTTGAAAGAATAAGCCTTAGAATAAACGAGGACAAACTTGAAGCACTTGCCAAGCAAAGAATACTCGCACTAAACATGGAAGAATTAAAGATAATAAAAACACATTTTAAAGATGAAAAATTCCTTGCAGAAAGAGAAACTGTTGGACTTGATGAAAAAATAACAGACGTAGAACTGGAATTGCTGGCGCAAACCTGGAGTGAGCACTGCAAGCACAAGATATTCAACGCGCAGATAACATATGCAGACAAAGGAGACAGCCACGCAATACATTCTTTATTCAAAACATTTATTCAGGGGGCTACGGAAATGGCAAAAAAGCCATATGTCGTCAGCGTGTTCAAAGACAATGGAGGAATAATAAAATTCAACCAGGATTGGGATATCGCAGTAAAGGTTGAAACCCATAATGCGCCGTCTGCCCTTGATCCATATGGAGGCGCGCTTACAGGAGTTCTCGGAGTTCAAAGAGATATTCTCGGAACTGGAATGGGAGCAAAACCAATTGCGAATATAGATGTTTTGTGTTTTGGACCGCTCGGAATAAAACAAAGCGAACTTCCAAAGGGTGTTCTGCACCCAAAGCGAATATATGACGGAGTCACAAAAGGAGTTGAACATGGCGGAAATAAGATGGGCATACCGAACGTGAATGGTTCGATTACCTATGAGGAGGGGTATACGACAAGACCACTTGTATATTGCGGAACAATCGGAATACTGCCCTCGCAAATAGACGGCAAAAGAACAAGCGAAAAAACAATAAAACCCGGGCATCTCGCAATAATGGTTGGTGGAAGAATCGGAAAGGATGGCATCCATGGTGCGACTTTTTCTTCACAGCAAATAGACGAGCATACACCTCAAAGTGTTGTGCAGATAGGAGATCCGATAACACAAAAGAAAATGATGGATATGATTCTTGAGGCACGTGATTTGGTACTTTATGACGCAATAACAGATAATGGAGCTGGTGGACTTTCATCCAGTATTGGAGAATTGGCACAGCTCTCGGGTGGTTGCGAAATTTATCTTGACAAATGTCCTCTCAAATATCCAGGGCTTGATCCATGGGAAATTCTTGTTTCCGAATCCCAGGAAAGAATGACACTCGCAATACATCCTGAAAAATTGAAACAACTGGAACAGCTTGCAAAAAAACATGATACAGAAGTAAGCATGGTTGGAAAATTCACAAATAGCGGAAAACTTCATGCGTTTTACGGAGAACAAACAGTTGCGTATCTGGACATGGAATTCCTTCATGAAGGATTGCCCAAAATGAAATTAAAGGCAGTGAGAAAGCCAAAGGAATTTCCACAGCCTGAGATAATCGAAACAGACCTTTCAGACGTGTTAAAGAGACTGCTTTCAACACCAAATATCGCGACAAAGGAAACGGTCACGCGACAGTATGATCACGAGGTAAAGGGAATGAGCGTGATAAAGCCTGTGATGATAGGCCCTAACGACGCAGGAGTCATAAAGCCTCTGCTGGATTCGGACGAAGGACTAGTCATTGCACATGGCATATGCCCGAAGATCATGCAAGATGCATATGATATGGCATCAAACGCATTTGACGAAGCAGTTAGAAATGCAATTGCAGTTGGAGCGAAATTCGGATATATGGCCTGCCTTGATAACTTTTCATGGCCAGATCCGATTCAATCTGAAAAAACACCTGACGGAGAAGCGAAATTGGCCGAGCTTGTTCGCGCATGCATTGCACTGCATGACCTTGCAATCGCATACGGAATTCCAATAATTTCCGGGAAAGATAGTATGAAAAATGATTATTATTCCGGTGAAAGGAAATACTCAATACCACCCACACTACTCATAACTGTTGTCGCTAAAATGGATGATGTGAAAAAAGCCGTAAGCGCGGAATTCAAACAAGCCGGTGATTATATTTACGTTCTTGGAAAAACACGTGCGGAAATGGGCGGAAGCGAATACTTCAAACTGTTCGGGAATATAGGAAACAACCAGCCAAAGGTAAGGCCTGAAGAAACGATACCAACATATAAGGCAATTTCCGAGGCAATAGAAAGCGGACTAGTTTCATCAGTGCATGATATATCTGATGGAGGACTGGCGGTCGCGCTTGTTGAGTGCGCATTCCCAACCGGAATTGGAGTAGATGTGGATTTTTCACAGCTTCAGCGTGAGACAGATAATGAAGATGCACTTTTGTTTTCCGAAAGCCCGGGCAGGTTCGTTGTAAGCGTAAACGAAAAGCATTGTGCGGCTTTTGAAAAACTGATGCACGGAAGGATTTTCGGAAAGATTGGAAGAGTGCGCGGGGATAAACGATTCATAATAAGAAAAGGGCATGAAAGGACTATAATCAACGAGGATATTGAGGATTTGAAAATCGCATGGAATAATCCGAGATATTGATGAGGATTGGCTGGCAGCTACTAGTTGCTAGCACCTGGCAGGTAGCTACTAGCTTCTGGTAGATAAAGGTGAAATTTAATGCTTCAAAAAGTAAAAACAGAAATTGCGGAACAACTTTCTAAAGAGTTGGGCATCGATAAGGAGATTGCATTCGCAAGCCTTGAAACCCCAAAAGACGAATTCGGGGATTTAACCACGCGAATCGCATTTGTGCTGGCAAAGGAAAGAAAAGATAATCCTGTTAAGATTGCTGCATCACTTGCCCGGCAGTTGAAGCCGTTCGGATATGTGGAAAAGATTTCATCAACTGGCCCTTATCTTAATTTTCATTTTTCAAACGAATTTTATCTGGATTCATTGAAACAAATCAAAAAAGGAAGCGAGAAATTCGGAAAAGGAAAAAAGACCGGGAAGAAAATGGCTGTCGAATTTTTTCATGCAAACACCCACAAAGGCGTGCATATAGGGCACATTAGGAACATAACCACGGGCGAGGCGCTGTGCAGGGTGCTGGATGCGGCAGGAAATAAAGTGGTAAGGCTTAATTACCAGGGAGATATTGGCCCGCATGTCGCAAAATGCATCTGGGGATTTCTAAATATTTACAATGGGAAAGTACCTGACAACAACCAGGATAACCGCGGGGTATGGCTTGGAAAGGTTTATTCGGAAGCAACCGGAAAAACTGCGGGCAATCCAGAGCTTGAGGCAGGAGTCCAGGAAATCAACCAGAAGATTTATTCAGGGGATAAGGAAATCGTAGATATATGGAAAAAAACAAGACAATGGTGCCTCGATGATTTTGAAAGATTTTACAAGGAGTTCGGAGTGAAATTCGACGAGCTTTATTTTGAAAGCCAGACTGAGAAGATTGGAAAAGAAACCGCACTTGAATTAGTCAAAAAAGGGGTTGCCAAAAAGGACCAGGGAGCAATCATAATGGACTTGAAAGATGAGGGTCTCGGTGTATTCGTGCTGATTACCAAGGAGGGATACCCGCTTTATTCTGCAAAAGATCTTGGACTTGCAAAAATAAAATTCAAAAAACATAATCCGGATAGGAGCATCCACGTGGTCGGAAAGGAACAGGAACTCTATTTCAAACAGCTTTTCAGGACGTTTGAAAAGGCTGGGCTGGCAGGGATGAAAGATATGGCACTGGCTGCAGAAGCATCGCATCATCTGATCTATGAACTTGTCATGCTTCCCGAAGGAAAGATGTCCTCGCGCGAGGGGACGATGGTTCTGTATGAAGACCTTCGCAACAAACTTGTTGAACTGGTCAAGGAAGAAGTAATGAAAAGGCACGAAGACTGGGAACAGAAACATGTGGATGAAACATCCCTGAAGATAGCACTTGCGGCAATAAAGTTTTCCATGCTCAACAGGGAAAGCAACAAGGTCATGGTATTTGACTGGAACCAGGCACTCAGTCTTGAGGGAGAGTCCGGACCATATATCCAATATGCGTGCGTTAGGGTAAGGGGGATTTTGGATAAGGTAGGAAAAAAAGCTGGGAAAGGAAAGGAAACCGGACCGGCCAAATCGGAATATGAAATTACTCACTCTGAACGCAAACTAATCAAAAAACTCTGTGAATTCCCGGATGTTGTTGAAAATAGTGCGGAGCATCTGGCAGTTTACAGGGTTGCGAATTATCTTATAGACGTGGCTGCTGAGTTCAGCAAATTCTATAATGTTTCACCAGTTGCAAATGCGGAAAGCGAAAGCGCAAAGGCAGCGAGAAAAAGAATCGTTGAGGCAACCGGAATTATTTTGAGAAACGGACTTGGGCTTCTTGGAATTGATGTGCCAGAAAGGATGTGAGGCGAGAATATCTTTTCTACTTTTTTATCCATCCCATCGTCTTCCCGAAATCCAGTTTTATTCCGTGTTTTTCAAAATATTTGAGAATATTCCGCACGTCCCGCTCGAGGAATTCCATTGCTCGCGGATGGGAAAGGATTACGCCCTGTCCGAAATCAATTAGTGTTGGCGGCGCACTCATCATGATATTGTATTCGCTTATGTCCGCGTGAACAAGCCCGGCATGATACATTTTTTTTATATTATCAAGAATAGAATTCATGTCGCTTTCCCCGCGCGGACCGCACATGTTCATTGTCTGAAATGGCAATCCGGTTGTGTCCCCGATAAAGGACATTACAAGAACATGCCTTTGCATGTAAAGAGGTCGCGGTGCATTAATTCCAGTCGCCTCACAAATCTTCAGGTTCTTGAATTCTTTTCTTGCAAATGCAAGAACAATATTCCGGTCTCCGCCCTTAATCCCCATAAATCTAGGGTCGCCTTCAAGATATTCTGCCTTACGAAAAAATGGCGCAGTTTCAAGCTTGTAGATTTTAACAGCTACAAACTCGCCGCTTGATGTCGTGGCACGAAAAATATTCGCCTCCTTGCCAGTTGAAATCGGATAATCCACATTTGCGATAATCCCTTTTTTTATCATTTTTGAAAGAACCAGAAGTGTGTCACGGTCAAAAACCTCGCTCTCTATCTTCCGCTCGGGCTTTAGAACGAAATCCTCCTTTGAAGGCTTTTTCCTGCGTGAAATTCTGCGTGCCATATGAAGAAATCGAAAAGAAAGAATAAAAACAAGATGGGCTACTCAACTGCACGCCTTCGCAACATCCATTGTCGGATCATTAAGCAACAAATCAAGAACCATTGGCATCAACACGTAAATCAATGCACCAAATATCGCACCGACAAGCATAGAGGTTGCCCAGACCGAAGCACGCGCTCTTGTTTCCGCTCCCATCATCTGGCCAAGTGCATAAACTATTGCCGCGAGAACCGCGAGAAACATGAAACCGATAGCAAGCGCGGATTTTATTGTTCCGCACATTGCAAACAATGCCTGACCGATATTTCCTTCAGGGCCTGCACCAGCATTAAGGGCTGCGTTTAGGGTGCTGCTACTTCCGGTTCCAAGTGCGGTAAATTGGCAGATACCTCCGACTTTGATTTGACCCGGAGGACAACCACCTGCTGGCGGTATGAAGATTCCTGTTCCGGTACCTGAACCTCTTCCCGAACCTGAGCCACTGTCACTGCCTGAACGCCCACCAGTTCCGCTATCAGTGCCGCTGCGACCTCCGGTTCCACTGCTATCTGCTCCAGCTCTGTCACTAGATGAATCCTTGTCGTTATCTTTACTGCTGCTTCCGCTTCCGAACCAATCCCACTTATCAAACCATCCAGAGAACGTTATTCCAGACAAAAGCAAAAGAACCAGACTAACCGCTAATAATTTATTATGGGAAAAATGTGTGCCTGACATGAAATGCTTAACAAAAATAGACTTTTAAAGATTTGGATTGGCTATGCGCAGGATGTAGAAAGTAGGTGGTAGGCAGTAGACAACAGAATTAAATTCAAGGCTCAAAACCAACAACTTAGATATGCCCGTTCTCCTTTAGCCATCTTGCCTGATAGGGATTATATCTCCAGATAACATCTCCTTTCTTGTCACCTTCTATTTCATACGGCTCGACGATAATGATGTCTCCTTCCCTTACCCAAACCTTGTTTTTCATTCTTCCGGGAATGCGGCACATTCTTTCTTTTCCATCCTTGCACTGCACACGCATCCTGCTTCCACCCATAAGGCCAAGAACCAGGCCGAGAACCTCTCTTCCCCTTGGCAACCTGACTCGTTGCTGTTCCTGAGGAATCGGAGCAGGACCATGATGTTGTGGTTTCCCACGTTGATAAGCAACCATAATATTACCTGAGTACTGAATATTTATTAATTAATATTTCAACATTCTTCAGTATCAATATCCCGAGCCAAATTAATAATTCGGCTCGGCCTATGTCATGAACGTCGCAACGTTCATGAACATGATCAAGAACGGATTGCCGTTCTTGACATACTGAACCATCGGGATAAATACCAATATTCCGAATCCGTGTGGCTTTTAGCCACATCTCTTGAAGTTTCTAAAACTTCAAGATCGATATTACTTAGTTGGTTCAGTATATTCTTAATTAATCTTCTTATTTGACCGATGACCTTGCACCGCATGCCTCGCATACTACCTGCTTGAAGCCATGCTCGCCATCTATTATATTCGTATCGGGTTTCTTGCATTCCTTGCAAATGACATATTTCGTGGTGAAATCATCCAGTTTTGAATTAAGGGATTCAGGAACAAGCCTTCTCTGAAGCACGACTCTGTCCGCATCCTGCACAATGGGAACTGCAAGCTCCTTTGAAAGAAATTTTATAAGCATGACTTTGTCTCGCCTTAACTTGGATACCACGGCATCAAAATTCTTTATGAATGTTTTAGTTCCTTCGGTAAAGCATTCGAATTTCGGATATTCAAAACGCTCCCCGGTACCCACGGCCTTGGCTGGAAGTTTTGCGTAAAGACTATCCAGCAATTTATCGTAGTTTGAATCTGTCATCGAAATTAATGAGAGAGAAAGGGTTTATAAATTGGCAGTTAGTTATTGGCAGTTAGCGGTTACGTTCCTTCTTCCCAGCTTCCCAGATATTTTTTCTGTTCCTCTGACAATGTGTCGCATTTAACGCCCATCGCGGCGAGCTGAAGGAGGGCAATGTCTTTATCCACTTCTTCCGGAAGCCGGACTACTTCTGCTTTTAGTTTGCATTTATTCTTAACCAAAAATTCGCATGCAAGAGCCTGACCACAAAACGAAGTGCTCATTACTTCACTAGGATGACCTTCCGCAGCTGCGAGATTGACCAGTCTCCCTTCGCCACATAGATAGATTCGCTTACCGCCAATAGTATATTCATCAAGGGATTGTCGCATCCTCCTCTTTTTTCCCTTTGATTCGGACTCTAGAAATTTCACGTTTATTTCCGCGTCAAAATGTCCTGAATTTGCTAATATTGCGCCGTCTTTCATCGCACGAATGTGCGGCGCATCGATTACGTTTTTGTCCCCAGTTACGGTAATAAAAATATCCCCGATTTTGCTCGCGTCTTCGAGCTGCATAACACGATATCCGTCAAGCGTTGCCTGAAGCGCGCGGAACGGTTCAACTTCAGTTATAATGACGTTTGCACCCATTCCCTTTGCACGCATTGAAACTCCTTTTCCGCAGTCTCCATAGCCGCATACTACAACGCTTTTCCCAGCGAACAACGTGTTTGTTGCCCTGAGAATGCCATCAATTGTGGATTGCCCGGTTCCATAATAATTGTCCAGAAGATGTTTTGTCTTGTTGTCATTCACCGCAATCATCGGATATTTAAGAGCGCCATCTCGTTCCATTGCATGCAAACGGATTATTCCGGTTGTTGTTTCCTCGCAACCTCCGAGAATTTCTTTAATGAGTTCCGGATGCTTTGTATGGATTTCCGTGACCAGATCGCAACCGTCGTCAATGGTTATATGAGGTTTTGCCGAGATAACCGCATTAAGATATCTATAATAGTCTTCCTTTGTTTCGCCTTTGTACGCATAAACTGAAATTGAACCGCTTTTTTCACCTTCTTTCGCAAGCGCCGCAGCAACGTCGTCCTGCGTGGAAAGAGGATTACAACCTGTAATCGCGATTTTTGCCCCACCCGCAACAAGAGTCCTGACAAGCACTGCAGTTTCCTTTGTAACATGAAGGGCAAGCCCTATGGTTAATCCTTTGAATGGTTTTTCCCGCGCAAACCTTTCGCGCACTTTGAGAAGCGCGCCCATGCGCATTTCCGCTAATTCTATATTGAGCAAACCCTGAGATGCCAGAGAAATATCCTTGACTTCGTAATTATTTCCATTGTCCATATGAATTCACCTGAAAATTATATTAAAAAATCTCCGATAGGGTTTTTAATACGCAACCCCCAAAAGAGCAACACACTAACAGATAATCGTATTTAGATATGGGTGAGCATTTGGAACTAATCGTAGCAGAAAAGCCAAAAGTTGCTGAAAAGATTGCCTTTGCCTTGTGCAGCAATGCAAAAAGAAAAGCACTTGGCGGGATAGCATATTACGAAGGAACAGCAACTGAAGATGGAACTGAGATTGCAGTAGCTCCGGCAGTTGGTCATGTTTATACTCTTGTAGAAAAAGAAAAAACCAACACCTACCCGGCATTTGACATAGAATGGGTGCCATCGTTTGAAGTGGAAAAAGGCGCGGCGTATACAAAAGGATATGTAAAACTTCTTGAGAACCTGTCAAAAAAGGCTGAAAAGCTGACGGTTGCGTGCGACTATGATATCGAGGGATCGCTCATTGGATATAATGTTTTCCGCTTTGCGTATAAGAAAAAAACCGGAGCGCGCATGAAATTTTCAGCATTGACAAAAGAAGACCTTGTTGGGGCGTATGTCGAACGTGGAGAATTGGATTATAATAATGCATTTGCCGGAGAGGCAAGACATATTCTTGACTGGTATTATGGTATAAATCTCAGCCGCGCACTCATGTCCGCGCTTAAGGCAGCGAATAGATTCAAGATAATGAGTATTGGGCGTGTACAAGGACCGGCACTTGGCATTCTTGCGCAATTAGAATTGAAAATCCGCGCGTTTGTTCCAACGCCATATTGGGAAGTTACCATATATATTAAAGACATTGAATTCATGCATAGCTCCGGACGGTTTGAAAACGAAGAAGAGGCGCACAAGGCACTTGAAGCAACAAAAAAGGAAGGAACAATTGAAAGCATTGAGAAAAGAGAACAAATAGTCCAACCAAACCCGCCGTTTGATTTGACCTCTCTTCAAGTTGAGGCATACCGTGTGTTTGGAGTTGCTCCAGCAAGGACACTGGAACTCGCGCAAACGCTTTACGAAGGCTCACTTATTTCTTATCCAAGAACCTCATCTCAGAAATTGCCGGCAAAACTGAACTTAAGCGGAATAATAAAAAAATTAAGCGAAAATTCCGAATACGCAAAGCAAGCAAATACGCTTCTTGATAACAAATGGTTCAAACCATTAGAGGGAAAGAAAGAAGACCCTGCGCATCCGGCAATCCACCCGACCGGTCAAAGCCCGAGCGGAAAGCTGGAAGAGCCAGAACGGAAACTATACGACCTTATCGTTCGTCGTTTCCTTTCCACGTTCGCTCCCAATACCAAAAAAGAGCGGACTGCAGTGGTTGCGGATTCAAACGGACAAAAATATTCAGCGAGCGGAGTCATTACTACGGAAAAAGGATGGATAGACTTTTACGGCCAGTATTACAAGACCGAAGACAAAGAGCTGCCACAATTTTCCAAAGGAGAGAAAGTTCAGCTTGAAAAGAAAAAGAAAACCAAAAAAGAGACAAAACCTCCGAGAAGATATACTGATGCATCAATTATATCAGAACTGGAAGACCATCATCTTGGAACAAAATCAACTCGGGCAACAATCGTTGAGACACTGCACAAACGCGGCTACATGACCGGGAAATCAATTCAGGTCAGCGATTTGGGATTAAAGGTTATTGATGTTCTTGGAAAATACGCGCCAGAGATTCTGGATGAAAACTTAACGCGAAAGCTTGAGGATGATATGGAAGAAATCCAGAATGGAAAGATGGGAAAGGACGATGTCGTTAAAGAAGGAAAGGAGATCCTCATTCAAATCCTTGACAAATTCAAAAAGAGCGAAGTGAAGATAGGAAACGAGCTTCTTGGCGCACTGGAAGCCAGTGAAAAGATCCGCAACACGGTCGGAATATGCGATAAATGCGGCGCACAATTGAGAATAATAAAAATGAGACTCGGGAAACAATTCATTGGCTGCGGGGGATATCCGAATTGCAGAAATGCCTATCCACTTCCGGGTGGGGCATGGGTAATGCCAACAGAAAAACCGTGCGGAACTTGCGGAAAACCTGTTGTAATCGTGAAGATGTCAAAAGGAAGAAGCGCGTTTCAGATGTGTATTGATCCCAAATGCCCGACAAAGGCGAATTGGGGGAAGAAGAAAGAGGAGAAAGATAATAATGTGAAGGTGGCCGAGAAGGCGGAAGGGCAGACCGCAACCAAGACCGAGGGCACGGGTAAGGGTGCAGAGGTTTAATTGCATGGAGAAGATCATTTCGTTATCATCTGATTTTGGAGTAGACAATAAAGGAATCGCAGTTATGGAAGCAGTTGCTTTAGGAATATGTCCCGATGTAAAAATTTTCAATATGAGCCATGGGATTCCTTTTTTCGGAATATCCCAGGGAGCACGTGTTTTGGAAGCAGTAACCTATTTGCCAGTAGGATGCCACGTAATGGTTGTTGACCCAGGAGTTGGCACTGAAAGAAGAGGAATAGTCATAGAAACAGGGAGAGGAGACAAGTTAATTGGGCCGGATAATGGAATCCTATTGCCAGCTACCAGATTCTTGGGTGGATTCAAACGAGCATTTCAATTGAAAAATGACAAATATTATAGAAACCCAGTCTCACCGGTCTTTCATGGAAGGGATGTGTTTACTCCTGCTGCGGCACACATATGCAATGGAGTAAAACTCGAAGAGTTCGGACCAGAATTGAAGCAGGAAGAATTAGCTCAGGCACCATATGTCGAGGCAAAGGTGGAAGGAAACAAAATCACTGCACAGCTGATCGACATAAACAATTTCGGCAGCCCATTTCTAAACATAATGCAGACAGTGATGCACGAACTGTTCAAGCCAGGAGACGTGATAAAAGCCTCACTCAATGGGAAACAATTTGATTTGCCGTATAAAAGGACTTACGGCGAAGTGAAAGTTGGAGAAGTATTACTAGTGGATGATGATTTCGGGCGTGTTGAATTAGCAGTCAATCAAGGTTTTTTTATAGATAAATTTAATGCAAAGGTTGGAGATACGATAATGCTGGAAAAGCAGGAGTAAAGATTAAGATAGGGGAATAAAAAGGATAAAGAAGAGTAACTTTTTATGAAGGCAAGCACGTTTGCGGTTGCAGTAATACTGATTATTCTAATTTCGGGTTGCATCTCCCAGCAAACCAAACAAAGTTTTATCGAGGATATTAAAAAAATTATTCCTCTTTCTGGAGAAATAAAACAATTGCCTGAGGATTTTGAACCGCAAGACCAATTTACAGAACCAGAAACGCAGAACTCGGGACCCAATACCCTAAACTCAAAACCCTGGACCCAAGACTCGAAACTCGCGACCCAAGACCAGCAACAGCCCATCCCTGATTGCGATTCCATCTGCGATGATTTTGAAAAACAGGTAAAGGAACAAAGCATTTGCTACAAGCAGGATTGTCTTGGGATTAAAGAGAATGTGACCTCCACTCAATCTTCGCCCCAACAGTCGCAGCAACCTCAACAGCAGTTTAATCAACCACCGCAGGATAGTGCGGAAATAAAAATAACAAAAACAGAACCCGAATCAAAATACAAAACCGCGAACCTGAGCAAAAAACCATCCGGATGGTTTTCAAGCGGGCAGGAAGCGGACATTATGCTTTCAGGAATTGACTTTAACAACTCGGGCGGCTCTCTTTTATTTAATCATCCCGGAACTATCGCAACGGACGGCACACATCTTTTGCTTGCGGACCGAAACAATAATCGCATTCTGATTTGGAATAAATTGCCGCGCGGGAATGAAGAACCGGACCTGGTGCTCGGTCAAAAGGATTTCATTTCAAACAATCCTGGCACTGGGACTGACGGAATGGATTGGCCTGTTGCTGTTGCCGCGAGCAGCGATGGAAAGGTAATCGTCGCGGATACATACAATGACCGCATTATGATTTGGAATAGTTTTCCAACAAAGAATGGCCAGGCTGCGGATATTATACTTCAGGATGAACCGAAGACCGGAGACGGAAAACCCGGAACTGGAAACCCGAAACGCAACTCTGGCTGGCCATGGGCCGTCTGGACAGATGGAAAAAAACTTATTGTTACGAGCACTGCTACGAGCTCGGTTCTGATTTGGAATACATTCCCGACAAAGAACGACCAGACTGCAGATATCGTGCTTTATGCAAACAAAACGTTCGGAACTCCTAGAAGTATTGGAAGTGATGGAACGAATCTTATGATTGGAGACCATAACGCGAAACTGTTTACTGGAAGCAGTGGTGGAGGAAGAGGAACATTTTTCTGGAAAACATTCCCGACTAAGGATGACCAGGAATATGATTTCGCAATGCGGACAATGGACGAACGCCACGGGGGAGTTGGGGAAGAGCTTTGGGGTGCGATAACCCTATCTGACGGAAGATTCGCAGCGATTGGAGAATCATTATATATCTGGGATAAATTCCCGGAAAATGAAAATGACAAACCCGAAATCACGATCGCATACTCATTCAAGTCAAATAGCGGTTCCGGAATTGTTGAGGCAAACAAAACGATTTATATTTCATCAACAAACGGGAACAGAATATTCGGATACAACTCGGTTCCCTCGATCGCTCAACAGAAACATGATTTCGCAATAGGCAGTGATGACATAATCGGAAGCGGTAGCATTGATGCAGATCCGCTTGCAGATAATTATTTTATTACAAATCCGATTCCGCTCACAGACGGAAAAAGCCTAATTGCCATTTCTGATTTTGACCGTAAGATGTATGTGTGGAAAAATCTTCCTGATGAAAGCGGGGCAAAGCCGGATTTTGTTTATTCTAATATGGATGGACCGTGGGGCGGTGCAATATTCAACAGCACCCTTGCCATTGGCGGAAAAAAGACCATATTAATATGGAATGAAATCCCAAAAAACGGGGAAATGCCGGACATTACGATTGCTAATAGTATTGGCAGTGTGCAGCTGAAGGACGTACGCGGGATAGCCATGGACGAAAAATATTTTTATGTTGCGGATAGTAACGCAAATGTGATATATGCCTGGGATGGGATTCCAGACGAAAACGCGGAACCAGCATTCAAAATACAGACTGAGCAGCCGGCGCGCATTTCGAGCAATGGAAAATACCTTGTAGTAATGAAAAAGGAAAGTGCGAATGTGGAGTTATATAAAGTCTCTGAACTATTGTCCGGCAATCAGAAACCAATTTCTATCGGAGGACCGGGTAAATTCAACCTCCCGAGCGGCGCACTACTATATGGAAATAGCCTTTTCGTTGCAGATACTGTATTCAACCGCGTCCATGTCTGGAAAAATGTTGAGGATGCAATTGCAGGAAAGGACGCAGATGTAATTCTTGGGGAAACAGACGCGGCTAAGCTCAACCATCCTGAGATTGGAAAAAACAAGCTGTTTTGGCCAGCAGCAGTTGCATTTGACGGAAGTTATTTATGGGTTGGAGAGTTCAAATTCTCAGGAAGGCTTATGAGGTTTTCCGTAAAATAGGAACCCGTGGTGGGGTATTTTTAATTTTATTCTGCGAGTGCATTATATAACTCTAATTCGTGATTCGTATGAAAACCATAGACGACCTGGACGTAAAAGGAAAAAGAATCGTTATTCGCGTTGATATTAACTCCCCTGTTGAAAAAGAAGGCGGAAAAATAGTCCTTAACCCGCGAATATTATCGCATGCGCGGACGATTAAGGAGCTCAGCCAAAAGGGAGCGCGAGTTGTTGTAATCGCCCATCAGGGGCGAAAAGGAGACCCGGATTTTCTTGATTTAAAAGGTCACGCAGAAGTTCTTTCGCAGGTCATTAAGCATCCGATAACCTTTATTGACGAGCTTGTTGGACCACGGGCAAAAGCAGCGATACAGAACATGAAAGACGGGGACGTGGTTCTCCTTGAAAATGTCCGTTTCCTTGATGATGAAACCAAGGGAAATGCCGAAGAATCTGCGATTGTCAAGGAGATTGCACCGCTTGCAGACTATTTTTTCCTTGACGCGCTTTCAGTAGCACATCGCGGTCATGCGTCTGTTGTCGGATTCACAAAAAAAGTCCCGAGTGCTGCTGGAAGAGTTTTGAAGGAAGAAGTGGATGCACTTGATAAGATAATGGACAGCAAAGATATCACATTTGTTTTCGGAGGATCAAAGCCAGAGGATTCGCTCGGGATAATGAAGAAATGGATGGATGACGGGAAGATAAAGAACGCGCTTGTCGGCGGGGTGCTGGGGATATTGTTCCTAAAAGCAAGCGGGGCCAATGTCGGAAAATCAGAAGAATTCCTTGCATCAAAAGGTTTGCTTGAAAAACTCG
>DUGF01000035.1 GCA_013331535.1 Microcaldota archaeon
TGTTCTCGTTTCGCGGTCCTTTTGGAAACGGATTCAATTTCAGTTCTAAAACCTACAAAAAAATTCTCCTTGTCGGCGGAGGCTATGGTGTTGTTCCACTTTCATTTCTCGCAGAAGAAGCAAAAAAGAAAAAGATTTCAGTAACCGCAATTATCGCAGCCCGCAGTGCAGAAGAAATTATTCTGGAAAAACAGCTGAAAAAATCCTGCTCAAAGGTTATTATTGCAACAGACGACGGAAGCAAAGGCTTCAAAGGAAATGCGGTTCAGGCTGCCAAAGCAGAAAATCTTTCATCGTTTGATTGCGTATTCGCGTGCGGCCCAGAAAAAATGATGTATTATCTTGCACTTGCATGCCGGGAAGCAGAGGTTCCATGTCAGTTGAGCCTTGAACGCCAGATGAAATGCGGAATGGGAATCTGCGGTTCGTGCGCAATTGGTAGCAAACTGGTTTGTAAGGACGGCCCAATATTCAGCGGAGAAGACGCACTTGGAATGAAGGAATTTGGGAAATAAAGATTGCAATTTGCACAGAGTTAATGCCTATTCAATGTGCACCATTTATATACTTTAATGTGCATCAAATACGCATAGAATTATATTGAAATTGAACGTGAGGGATACTATGAATGTAAATCTGGGTGCGCCATACGAGCTAATCATAAAGAAGTTCATGGAGCGTGGCTATGCTGGCAGTCAGACTGAAGTTATTAGACAAGCTCTTATGATATATGAGCGCGAGATAGAAGAAGAGGAAGTGGTCCTCGTGAACAAGGCAACCGAACTAGAAATGCAACAGATCAGAAGTGGGGCAGTAAAGACAAAAAACATAAGTGAATTGAAGAAGAAATATAAATTATAGCTGGCTTCCGGAAGGCGACTCGATGAATATTGTCTTTTCAGAAAAGGCAGAGAAGGATTTAGATGCAATGGATGGAACAGTTCGGTCCTTCTTTTTTAAGCATGCTGAAAAAATTGCCCAAATGCCACCCAGAAGACATATGCGGTTCGGGCTTCCATTTAATGTTGTAAATGTGACAGATCAAGCAAGGCTTATCTACTATGTAGAAGTCGAAACTCTTTTCGTATTAAGATGTTTTGACAAGCATAAGGATTATGAAAAATGGTATAAAACATTTCAATAACTCAAAATCGTATGCCAACTCTCTTACTAGTTACAATTTTTCTTGTAGCCACCATTTAAATAGTAAACAAGAGATAAAATTCTGGTTATTATGGCCTTAAAAGACACTCTACGAGAAGTCACATCCGACATCCGAAAAGGCAAACTAATCGCAATTTACGACGGAGATGAGCGAGAGGGAGAAGCAGACCTTGTTTTTCACGCAGGATTCGCTACTCCAAAGAAGATTGAAATTCTGAGGAAAGATGCAGGAGGACTAATCTGCCTTGCCGTGGACAAAGGAATTGCCGAGAGATTTGCCCTTCCATTCTTTTCCGACATTATTTCTAATTCAAGTTACGAGCTAAAAACAATGCTTTGCAAGAAAACTGCATATGGAGACAAACCCGCGTTTTCCGTTCCGATTAATCACCGCAACGTCTATACCGGCATTACTGACAACGACCGCTCGCTTACCATAAAAAAATTCTCAGAGTTGGCAGAATCGGGAGAAGGGAAACAGGATTTCTGCAACAATTTCTATGTTCCAGGTCACATATTTCTTCTCATAGGGAGCGGGATTGAAAATCGAAGAGGTCATACTGAACTTTCACTTGAACTTGCACGGCGTGCTGGTATTTCCGGAACAATGGTTTTATGCGAAATGCTTGGAAAGGGAAAAGCGCTTTCAAAACAAAAGGTTAAGGAATACTGCAGGAAAAAGGAAATTACGTTTATAGAAGGAAGGGAAATATATGTCAGAAAATAAACCAGAAATCAAACCACCTGAAAATAAGCCGGTTCGCATAGGGGTAGTTGACACCACATTCTCACGTGTGAATATGGGTGCAATTGCTCTGGATGAATTCAAGAAGAGTTTTCAACACATGGAAATAGTGCGCCGCACGGTTCCTGGTATAAAGGACCTTGCCATTGAATGCAAGAAACTTCTTGATGATGGTTGCAATACTGTTCTTGCACTTGGAATGGTTGGTGGCGCTCCAATAGATACTCAATGCGCTCATGAAGCATCTATTGGAATTCAACAGGCAAAACTCTTGACCAACAAACACATCATTGAGGTTTTCGTTCATGAAAACGAATCCTGGAGCGAAAGGGAATTCCTTGAAATCTGCGAAAACAGAATACGAAGGCACGTTGAGAACACAGTTCTGCTCGCTGAAAATCCAAACGCGCTTGTTGAAAATGCAGGAAAAGGAATAAGGCAGGGAAAGGAAAACGAAGGCGCCATAGACAAAGATACAGGTGCAGATCATCAAATATCTTTAGGTATTGTAGTTGCCTCTTTTAACGAGGATATCGCAGTGGAAATGGCAAAAACCGCAAAGGAAACTGCAGAAGAAAGCGGTGCAATAATCTCCGAAGTGATCGAAGTTCCAGGTGCTTTTGATGTTCCGCTTGCAGTGAAAAAACTTTTATTAAACAAGAAAATCGATGCGGTGGCAACTCTTGGAGCAATAATCAAGGGAGAAACAGCACATGATGAGCTTATTGCCAAAAGTACGGCCAACAAGCTTTCAGAACTTTCTCTTGAATTCAACAAGCCGGTTACTTTAGGAATAATCGGTCCAGATGCCGATGAGGATGCGGCTGATGAAAGAAAAGAGGAATACGCTGAGCGTGCAGTTAATGCTGCAATTTCTCTTGCAAAAAAGCTGAGGCGATGAGGCAATAAAAGATGGAACGGTAAGGCGATAAAATGGCGTTAAACCCAGTGGCAGATGCGTTTTTTCCTTCAAAATTCGGAATGTTCAGGATTTATGCGTTTACCAACGGTGATGGTAAAGAACACCTGGCACTGGTTTGCGGAAAATTTGACAAAGAAAAGGTTGCGCTAGTACGAATTCATTCCAAATGCCTTACCGGAGACACGTTCGCCNNTGTGCTTGAATCAGCTCTTAATATTATTTCAAATGCTGGTCAAGGAATCCTTCTTTATCTTGATCAGGAAGGCAGGGGAATAGGTCTTTCCAACAAGATAAAAGCATACTCGCTTCAGGATTCTGGTATGGATACAGTAGAAGCAAATGTCCATCTTGGTTTTCCTGATGATTTGAGGGATTATTCAGAGGCCGCTGAAATTCTGAGGCTACTCGGAGTGCGCGAAGTGCGGCTCATCACAAATAATCCAAAAAAGAGCAGTGATCTGGAAAAGTGCGGGATAAAGATAACAGAAAGAGTTCCGCTTGTCATCAAGCCAAATAAATTCAATAAAAAATACATCGAAACAAAAAGAGATAAGATGAATCACATATTGTGATTTGAAAAATGCCAACCTTATAATCTCCTTCCTTTAAATTGGAGCAGGAGGCAATTTTCAAAGCTTTTGTTCCTCAACCATTCAGAGTATGGTGGTCGAGAGAACAAATGATAAATAGCCGGAGGTTCTAAAATGTTTGAGGAAATCGCGTATTCGATTATTCTAGGGAAGTCCGTCATTTTCTGGACAGGTACTCTGGCATTTTTTACACTTATCTCCGGCGCGGCAATCGCATTCTTCAAAAAACCAATATTTCATAAAAATTATCTGGATGACCATAAAATAATCGTTAAAATAGGGATTTTATTCGCAATAGTGCATGCCAGTCTTGCGCTAGGTGCTTTCTTATCCTGAGACAGAAAAACATTTCCGTCTCAATCTATACACAACCATTGAAACTTGGCGTAGCAAGTTTCAATATTTGACATCGAAATAATGTCAAACCAAAGAGGATAGACTTAAAAGATGAAATTGACCTTACTTAGTTGGTTGTATATATGACTCGTAAATTCCTTCCACACATGTCCGATGTTTTAATAGAAACATATGGAAAGACCTTCAAGGCTGCGTTTACCGAGCTTTGCGGAGGAATGTTTACACAGATGGGTAGTGCCGGGGTCAAAAAGGAATCCGCATCCTTTTCAGTGAGCCAGAAGGCGAATACCCTGGATGAGCTGGTTGTCAATTCATTATCAGAAATCCTTGCCGAGTGCGAAATAGAGCGGGTAACTCCTAAAAAAGTAAATGTGAAAGAGTTCGATGAAACTGAAAATTCTCTTTCTTTGGAAGTAATAGGCGGAAGCGAAATTCCAAGAAATATCATAAAAGCGGTTACATATCATGAATTAAAGGTTGAAAAGGACAAGAAAGGGAATTGGACAATAAGGGTGTTGTTTGACATATGACAATATAATATGGTTTGGCATCTGATAACCTTTTAAGTTTAAAGCTAGCATTTTATTTATGGACAAACCGAAGATAATCCAAATTCTAAAGAAAACCCTGGCAGCGTATAGCATAAAGAAAGCGCAGCTGTTTGGCAGTTTTGCCAGAGGAACTAAATTTAACGATATAGACCTTATCATAGAGCCGCCGAAAGAATTCAGTCTGCTTACTCTTTCTTCTCTTGCAAACGAAATTGAGCGCTTAACTGGTTTTAAGGCTGATATCGTAACTCCAAGAGGATTAAGCCCACATCTCAAGGAGAGAATTGAAAAAGAGGCAGTTGCACTATGAAAGACCAGTCTGTTTACCTGAAGCATATGCTTGAGGCAATACAACGAATTAAGGATTATACGAAAAACATGGATGTTAAAGCCTTTTTCAATAACAATATGGTTGAGGACGCGGTAGTACGTAATATTGAAATCATCGGCGAGGCGAGCAAAAACCTGTCTGCAGAATTTAAGAAAAAGTATTCGGACGTCCCTTGGAAGGATATCTCAGGTATGCGTGACCGCATCGTACATTTCTATTTTGGGCTGGATTTTGGGCTTGTCTGGAATGTAGTTGAGCATGACCTGCCGAAACTTGAGAAATCCATTAGAAAAATTCTTGAGAAGGGTGTTATTTGACATATGACACATATGACTGCTACTCATACCGCTTGGAGACCTGTGGGTTCGTGTTCGACAAAATCGGAGCGGGATCGCGTACTGCGCGAAATCGGAAGAAGGCTTGAGCCGGACAGAACGACAATCGAACCGGGAATAGTTACTACAACGGCAACCTTACCTGGGATGTTGCCAGTTAGAAATCATAAATCTCCTGAGCAGCCTGGTTTGAGCGAAAAAATAAGGGAAACTGGAGTTCGTAACCGAAGGCGCAAAGCAATACTCGCAGCTGCGGCCGGAGCGGCAATAATTGCAGCATCTGGATGCAAACAGGCGACCCCTGCCCGCAGTGATGTCTGTTTTGTCCCAAGGGAACCGGCAATAGAAGATGCTATGGGAATTCAGGATGTCGAGAAAGACCACCAAGGAGATGGAGAACCGGTTATAAGGGCTGGAGTGAACCCCTATTTGTAGACACTCAATTAAGACTCACAACTTTTTTTTACTCTTCAAATATATTTTCCTTTAGCAAACCCATCCACAACCTTCTTCATTGCCNNTCGGTTACAAAATGAATCGTTAATCCGCTTTCCTTTAATCCTGCGTCAAACGCATCCTTCTGGGCATTCATGCTTCCCTTGAACTGTGGCAAAATAGAGGGATGGATATTGATTATCTTGTTTTTGAACTGCTCAAAGATTTCCTTTCCGCGAAGAATTCGCATATATCCTGCGAGAACTACGAATTCAACACCATATTGCCGGAGTAGTTCCGAGATTTTCCTGTCAGCGAGCTCCCGGTTCTGAAACTCCTTAAAATTGACTACTTCCACTGGAATATTTGCTTTCTTCGCTCGTTCAATTGCCTGCGCGTTCGGATTATCAGTGATTAGAACCGCGATGTCGCACGCAACCTCTCCGTTCTTGGAGCCATCAATAAGTGCCTGAAAATTCGAGCCGCGTCCGCTTGCAAGGACGCCGATCCGGAGTTTGTGCATATAGATATCTGCCAATTAATACTTTAAACACATATCTGTCAGGGGCAGAAGTAAGTTCTGCGCGGTTGCAGATGGCAAAGCAAGCTCAAATCGTATTTTAAAAAACTGCTGAACATCGAGACCCACCGGATCCGGCAGTGGTTGTCTGCTTTCTCGCGCGGAAATAATCCTGCGTATCGCTTCTTCGCTGAGCATCCCTACGTAAAGCTCAAGCGGTATTGCATTCGCACCATCGCTTTTTATCCTTTCTTCTGTTAGAAATGTCCGAAGTTCTTTGCTATCCCATCCAAATCCTTTCCATGCACTGGTCCAACCAATCGTATCAATCCCTATCTGCACGTCTCTTGGTTCGCGTGTGGGGAATCTCATTCTGTTTGTGAATAATGCTTGCGTACCTAAGGTTGAATCTTCACGAAATACAACTCCACCTATTGCACGTGGAATATTCTGTTCAAGCATCCTATTTGTCCATTTAGAAGCTGTTAATATCAATAGACTAAATCTGGTTTCTATCGGGACTTCAACAATCCTG
>DUGF01000029.1 GCA_013331535.1 Microcaldota archaeon
ACCTTAAGACCCTCAGAGTTAGGGCCGGCCTACAGCGGGGCTTCGACCGGTTGAAACCAGTTTTAACACACCGCTAGTGGCCACGACTCATTGGTTATAAACAGCCTTTCGGCTTATCAACCAACTACGTTTGTTAACCAGTGCGACGAGATAAACGAATTGCCTTGATTTCTTTCAGAAAGATTTGCATGTGATTCTTTCTGTAAATCTGCAGTCCATGTATTTTTCCAAACCTGTAAATATAGTTTGGAATTCCAATCTTCTGGAGAAATTCTTGAATGGCTTGCAACAATTCTTTGTTGGAATTGTAGATAACAAATCTGTCTGTTGCTGTTCCCTCTGCATCAAAAAAACCAGCCACAAAATCTTTCTTTTCTTTTGTACTTAGTGTAGAAAAGAATTTTGCGGCATCTTTCATGATTTCTTCGAATTCGAGGAATAGCGATTTTGAATAAGTCAGCACTCTGCTTTTTTCAGCAGGCACATCATAACGATATGTCTTAAAATTAGCTGAATTGAGTTTTTGCTGTACATTATCCAAGACAACTTTGTTTCTTTTGTGTTGATCTATCCAAACTGCATACGCTTTATTTTTTCCATAGTTGCGTGTGCCGTCTCCGACCAACACTCCAGCAAGCCATGCATCCATACAGATACACTGAACTGCGTGGTATATAAACACTCTTCGCACAGCTTGTTAAACAGTCGGGTGAAACTAGTCACTGCGACCTGCTCATCGCTGAGCAGGCATCCCTTCTACCGAAGATACGGGACTAATTTGCCGAATTCCCTGACCTGGATTCTCCTGAACGCCTTTGTCTTCTCAACAAGGGGCACCTGTTTCCCGAGCTCTTTCCTCATAATATATTTCTTTTTCCAAAGTTTTTCTTGCGAAGAAAAAGCTTGTCGGTTCTGAGTACGAGTGTTGACACCATGACCTTGGTAATTTTCATGACAGCGATTCGTCTATCGCTATTTTCATGGACCCCGGGAATTATCTGAACTCGGCATACACCAAGCCATTCACGCATTCATCGGGTTCTCGTCATTACAACACTCCTCCGATTTCAACGCTTAGACATGACGACGGTCATGCACAGACTATCCCGAGGTGTCAAACCAAGGATAAGTGTCAAGCAGTAACGGAATATTAACCGTTTTTCCTTTCGCGAACTTCTTCTTAAGGGTTCACTTAGGCTCGACTTACCCACAGCAGATAAACTTTACTGTGGAACCCTGGCCCCTTAGGCGGCATGGACATGAGTGGAGAAGGAAGATTACAATTTTTCGACTTTGTAAAGTTCTATATTTTGGCGTTTTGCTTCGGTGACTTCAGTTTCACCTAGAGGAGGACTTGCACTAAACAGGTAAAATATTTGACCTTGTGCAGAAATTTGTCCATTCACAGTCTCGTATACTCTCATTCCCAAGTGTTCAAGACCTGCGTCTTGTTCGCAGTCTCTCAAACCTGAAATGAATCTATATCCTATAGAAGTCATGAAATCTGTTATAGTAGCTATAGGACTCAACTCTCCTAAAAGAGCTCTTCCAGAGCTATCTATAGAAGCCATGTAGTCTGCTTTCATAATCAGACTATTTCCAAAGCCTTCTTAAATCTACTTCCTTCACCATTTCTCACCATGCACTATTGCTACTCCCAGCAGGATCTTCATTGCTACGAGGTCCACACCCGCTCACGCGGACGCTTCTGCCCTCGCAGCACGCCTCCCTACCACGCGTTCATAGAACGCATCTGCAGTATCGGTAACTGACTTAGCCCCGTCCATTTTCANNCGTTGTTTAAAGGATGGCTGCTTCTAAGCCAACCTTCCCATTGTCTAAAGTTCAAAACCAGTTTCGATACACTTAGCCAATATTTAGGGACCTTAACTGCAGGCTCGGTTGTTTCCGTTTCGGATACCAAACTTACTCCTGGCACCCTCACTCCCGCTCAGACGCTGACAGATTCGGAGTTCGACAATGTGGGCCGAAGTTTCCCTCGTTAACCACATAATCGGTGCTCTACACCGCCAGCCTACATAGAGCGAGGCTGTACTAAGATACATTTCGGGAGGAACCAGCTATTACCAGATTCGATTGGCTTTTCACCCCTAACCCCAGGTCACGCAAAAGGTTTGGACCATTTTCAGTTCGAAGGAATGATTTTTGGATTTCTTGGAATTCCGTCCCGAATCCTTGCGTGGTTTTCGGAATGAAAATTCAAGAAGTGTTTCACTTCTTCGAATAACTGCTACCGGACCTCCACTCTGCTTTCGCAAAGCTTCATCCTGCCCAGGGTTAGATCATCTGGTTTCGGGTCTTAATCCCGTGACTAATCGCATTTTCATACGAGCCGCAAAGCGGTCTTGCTTTCGCTGCGGGTTCTTCCAGAGGAATTACCCTCGCCACGAAAAAAAACTCCCTGCCCCGTTTATTTCGTCAAGGGAAATGCACTTATTTTGGCGTTTTTGGCCGGATGCCTGAATCCAACTTTCTGAATGAAAAGTTTTCCTTGTGATCTTCCATGGAGATTAACCATAGAAAATTCGTTATAATTATATAATCGTGGTTTGAATCCAAGTTCAATCAAAATATCATAAACGTCTCTTGCAAGATCTTTATTATGGACTTTGAACTGAATTTTTAAATAACCTTTTGGATGGTGTATAGGATCTTTCATTTTTATTACAGACCCCTCTGCGTCAAAAAGTCCTGAAATCAATGCACATTTTATTTCTTCGTTGCTGTGCTTAACTTCATCTGGAATTCTTACTATTTGGCTTTTTGTTCCTTTTGGAATTTCCATAACATTTGCGAGATAATTCCAGATTTCCTTTGAATGCACATATGCAACAAATGAGTTGTTGTATTTATCAAAATAGATTTTTGGCATACGTCCAAATGCAAGGAAAAAAGTTTCCGCAAAGCCCTTTATAAAATTCTCGTTCTCTTCCACGGCGCGTACTATGTAACTTTGCGAGATGTTGCCATCTCCTATTATGAAGCCGATTACATAAGCCATATCTTTTGTAAGCTCGAAGTTTGTCATAGCTCACATTTTCTAAATCTTTGTATATATAACCGAGCCGCGCACACTTCTCATGAGAAGTGATTTGCATCCGGCCAGAACACTTATGGCATCTCCCAAGAATTCGAAACGGACGGCGGGTTCGTCTTGCTTGCGCAAGCTTTAACCGCCTAACTATAGCTGCCAGGTTTCATGCTCTTTTCAGCACCTGTCATGGTTGCTTTTCAGTTTTCCTTCGCAGTACTAGTGCGCTATCGGACTTGGAACGTATTTAGGATTAGGTCTAGATGCGACCCTCATTCCGACGGGAAATCCGACCCGTCGTACTCTGGATACTCGCCATTCGCCTTCCTGCATTTCCAGTACGGGGCTATCACCCTCTTGAGCGCTGCTTTCCAGCAGACTTCCTGTATGCAAGCTGGGCGAGGCACGAGTCCGAACACCACATTGGAGTGTCCTTACAGCACCCCTTCGGTTTGTCCTGTTCCCTTTTCACTCGCCGTTACTGGGGGCATCGCAATTGCTTTCTTTTCCTGGCCGTAATAAGATGTTTCAATTCTGGGCGTTCGCCTTCACAACGCGACTTGCGCCTCGTCGTGAATTAATGGGATGTCCCATTAGGCAATCTCCGGTTCAAAGGCTGCATGCGCCTTGCCGAAGCTTTTCGCAGCTTGCCACGACCATGACGTGAAAATAGTCCATCAACATTTTTTAAGAAAATCAACAATTTGCTCTTTTGTTTTGAAGTTTTTCATCCAATAACCGCCATAAAATCTCTGGTTTTTTAATGAGTCACTGATTTTATATAAAAACTTATAGGTTTTTAACATCTCATTTTTTTCCATTCCTTTCCAAACAGAATTTCCTTTTCCACACATTACTACACCATCTAAAAATTTTATTCTTTCGCAAAAGCTTTCAATGCCTTCTCTATTTTCAATAAACAATTTGCCTTGCGATATGGAAACTCTGCTATGAATGCCTATTTTTTCTAATATTTTCTTATATTCTTCCAAAAGCGTTGGATGTTTGCATGCTAATTGTATTCTCTTTTGAAAAAACCAGCAGTTTTTTGTATGTTGTCCTTTTTGTATGGACAAACCAGCAGATCCGTCACACGTAAATGCATACTTAAGGAAATGTTGAATAAGTTTTGCATCTCCATGTTTAATTTCTTCCGGAATATGTGTGTCTGGAAATTTATTTGTCTCCTTAAAGAATTTTGTTCTATAAGTTCCGGTATAGTTTAGCAATTCTGTGCCAACTGCATAAGAAAATGCTCTAGATTTTATTTTATACCTGCTCGAATTTAATCCAAATTTAGTTTTCATAAGCCTGGAAAATTCTTGATGCAGGGTCTCTGATGTGCTATCTAGTGCTATTTCTATTCTATTTTGGGTTCGTAATGTCAATGACCCATCAGTTAGCAAAAGAGCTATGATCGCGGCAAGATCCTTGTCCATTAATAATCTTGCCACGACCTATATTTATTGATTTCTATTCTGGGCTATTTCTCTTTCGTCGCCGTCCAAGCCAAGCAATCCACCTGACAGCATGGGAGCTAGCTATCTTTGTTCTGGCGTTCACCTATGACTGCTTCAAAGAAAAGTATGAATTGAGAAATTCATCTCTCTCTACACTTAACCGAACCACTTTCGATGGCCGGCCGCGATTAAAGGCATTGCTGCCGATAATTATGATCTTTTATAAAGTACCATTTTCATTTTAGGCGAGCGGCTGGTTTTCAGCTTGTCGTTTTGTCTTGTATAATGCAAACATAGTCTCATTCCTAGCTGGATTTTTGACGAATGCGATTCAGAGAAACAAGTAGATAGAGATATGACCCCACCACCACTCGCCGACACTCCACCCCTCTCACAAGGATATGAGCTACTCTGAACAGCTCCGGTAATGTATTTGCCTGTGTATCATGAAGCCGATGCTTCACTCAAGAAATGCAGGATTGCTGACCCCGCAACAGAGTTAATACTAAAGTAAAATATATAAAGCTAAAATTCTGTTATTTTCCCCTCAATCCGCGGTTCTTCTTGGTAGGCGCTGACGTCTGCAAACAGCGTCCCGTTCCAGTCCCAGACAACTGATTTGATCATTCTGAGATGTTTGCAAAAAAGTCTATAAAGTAAAATTAACCAGAACAAAATGCATCAAAAATAAAAACAGAATCCTTATTTCCTTCCCTTGACGAGCACTATCAGCCCTATTATCACAAGGACGACTCCGAGGCCCCTTATCATTAGCGGGTCAGCCGTGACGTTGAGGTATGTGCTGACCATTGCCGGCGCTCCGGCAAATCCGAGACCCGCGAGCAGTATGATAAGCCCGAGGATAAGTTTTGTTTTTCCCATTTTTTCACCTGTTTATTATCTGTCATGGCCGGTATTTAAGCTATTTTTCCTGATCAAATCCATTTATTTAAATTGGTTCGTATAGAAGACAAGGAATACGGGCTGGTAGATCAACGGTAGATCGCTTGCTTTGCATTGAGATGGGAAATAATATCTTCAATAAGGGATGAGTAAGCCCTTAGAGAAGGGATATCCCTTCTCTCGGGATAGCAAGAGGCTAGGGGTTCAAATCCCCTCCAGTCCATTTAATTAATCTCATATCTCAAAAACAAACCCTTCCTTTGAGCGCCTCACATGCCCTGCAACCGGGTTTGGGAAATGCGATCCTATAAGCAGAATATTAGCATCGGCAATTTGACTCAATATTTTTCTCCGCGTATCTAGCGCTTTGTCAGGCAGGCTGTCATATGGCATTGACCAGTTAGGACTGGCTATCTGGCATGGGTGGTGGAGAAAATCTCCGGATATCATGGCATTTTGTCCGTCAGATTCTATCATAATGCTTACATGATCTGGCGTATGCCCCGGAGTTGGGATAAGCTTTACACGATTGTCTATCTTGTGATCCGGATCTACAAATTCGGCCAATCCGGATTTAATTATAGGTGCAACAGAGTCGTTAAATGCATGCTTATCGTCTTCAAGTTCTTTCTCTGGCATTTGTTTCCAGTAGTCGTATTCCTCGCGAGGAAAAATATATTTCGCGTTCATGAAAGTGGGTTTCCAAATCCCGTTTTCCAGTTTCGTGTTCCACCCCACGTGATCGCAATGGAAATGTGTGCAGATAACGATATCTATATCTTTCGCATCGGCACTAATGGCATTTAATTTCTTCAGAAAATCTGTATGCAATTTGCCCCATTGCGGGAGGTCTGAGCGAATTTTATCATTGCCGTTGCACGTATCAATCAGGATATTTTTGCCGTTTGATTTTATCAGAAAACTTTGGACTAGAGATTTGAGTTTTCCGTGTTCATCTGCAAAATGCGGGTAGAGCCATTTTATTGCCTTAATGTTTTCTGGAGTTGCCTCTTTTATGGCTCCTTGGATAACGTCTCCGGCATCGATTTCAGTTATTTGAGAAATCTCAACTTGTCCGATTTTCCATTTCAAGCCAGTCATCTTTTCTTCAAGCCGTTTTTTATTAGTTTTTTCTAGAATTGGTATTTTGATGAAACTTTTGTAAAAGTTTCGATGGAAGCGCAAGCAGTTTGTCAGAAGCCTCGACTTCTGAAATTTGGCAGTCTACTAAAGTTTTCATCGTAAGAACGATGCCTTGCATATTGTCGTTGTCTGATAAAACTTTTTAAAAAAGTTTTAGGAGGTGATCCAACCGCACGTTCCCGTACGGTTACCTTGTTTGTCGCTCTAAAAGTCGTTTAAACGATACCAAGCGTTCTTTTTTCTCCGGATGTTCTGATTTTATCAATTTGATAAATTTCAGGTGTGATTCTCTTTTTACGAAGAATCGCCAACATCCGCTCTTTTTCTTGTCGTATTGATGAACAATGCCGCATCTAACACCATTTTTCTCGAGAATATTTACAACATCATCCAGTTCTTCTTTGCTTTTTTGAACGAACTGGATGTATAACGGCTTTTTGATGTCGTGTGGAATGCCTCCTTCGGCATCAAAGAAGCCGGCAACATACGCCAAACCATCATTTCTTCCCAATGCTTTTACATTAATTGGTTGTAAAAGTTCAGGTAATTTTGTCTCCAAAACATGAATATTTCGTTGTCGAAATATCCACGAATTAGCTTCCAACTTTTTAATGATCTGACGCAGACGTTCTAGCCATTCTCTATTTTTTTGTGTAATGACAGCTACTTCACCTTTTGATTTGCCTGTATAGACATAACCATCGTGAAGAGCTCCATGTAGATAGGCAATATACTCATTCATGGTATCCATTTGCACTAGTCGACTTTTAAAGTTACGACTTAGCCCTCCTTGCAAACACTTGATTCAATTTGCTCATCACAAACTTCACCAAGAATTCACTCGGATGGCTTGACGGGCGGT
>DUGF01000087.1 GCA_013331535.1 Microcaldota archaeon
CTCAATTGCCATTATCTCAGCGATTGTGAAGCAGTCATGAACCTCTGCAACATCAATATCTTTGGGAGCAAATCCTGCCTGCGCGTATGCCTTTTGAACGGCAATCTCGGTTGCCTTTAGTTTTGTAAGGGATTCACGGGAGTGCAATGCAATCGTATCAGAAGCCTGCGCACTTGCAACAATCTCTATTGGCTTCTTGGAGTAATTGCTTGCCATATCAAGAGGTGCAAGAATAATCGCCGCAGCACCGTCAGTAATAGGAGAACAATCAAACATCTTAAGCGGATCCGCAACAACCTTTGCATTCATTGCGGTTTCCATTGTAATCTCATTTTGGAATTGCGCNNGCGTATTTGTTTTTCGAACCGTTCCTGTGATTTTTAACCGCAACCGACGCAAGCATCTCTTCTGTTGTGCCATATTCGTGCATGTGTCGTCTTGCCATAAGCGCGTAAAGTCCTGGAAACGTCGCGCCAAGAAATAGTTCCCATTCCTGATCACCCGCACCCCCAAGAATATCACTGACATCTTCTGTGCCAAGGTCGGTCATTTTCTCCACTCCGCCAACAACAACGATGTCATGCATGCCAGAGGCAACTGCCATGAATCCCTGTCTTAATGCAAGCGAACCAGATGCGCATGCTCCTTCCACTCTTGTAATTGGAATTGGATTGAGTCCCATGTAATCTGCAAGAAGCGCACCAATGTGCTCCTGACCAATAAGACTGCCAGATGCCATCGTCCCGACATAGCCTGCAGAAAGTTCATTACCCTGAAGATGGGCATCTTCCACTGCCTTTACCCCTGCTTCAATAACAAGGTTGCGGAATCCGCGCTCCCAATGCTCTCCGAAACGGGTCATTCCAACGCCGATAATTGCTACTTTTCTCATGATAATCGCTCCGCGTTCAATCCACGTAATTAGTCGCGCAACTAGTTACGAATTAGTCGCAGATAATGATATAAGGAGCGGTTTTTAAATGCGCGAGATTGGATTACGGCGAAAGACGAAAGCATTTTAGTTGAGGGTGTGTTTTCTAGTAAAAACCAAAAGGTTTATAATATACAATTTGTTTATTATAGTATGTTAGATTCGATTACCTCAGCAGTGTATCAGGCAATCATTCGATCCCCTTCGGGAATCACCACATTGGACATTCTGGAAAGTTTACGTCTGTGCAGTAGAGCCACGCTAAAAACCATCCTAAGCCGCCTGAACAAAGCAAAAAAAATTGTTCGGCTAAAACGAGGAACATATTCAGTCTATCCATTAACGGATGCATTCGCAGCTGCACAGGCGATGTTTAACGGGTATCTGAGCTTTTCCACTGCGTTATACCTGCACAAGTTTACCACGGAACTGCCATTTACGGTTTATGTTGCTACGACTAGTGGTTCTTACTCGAAAATCATCGGGAGTTTTGAATTCAAGGCAGTGGCACTGAAAGAAAAGGCAGTTGGATTTGAACGCAAAGGAGATTATTATATTTCCACACGTGCAAAAACACTGTTCGATTGTATTTATCTTTCGGATTACGCAGTTGAAAAGGAAAAATTAGTTAATGCATTCAAAGAAATGCCACTGAACCAAAAGGAATGGAAAGAATTTCGCGGATATGTTGAAAGATTCATTAAGAAAAAACACAGAAAACGATTTAAAGATTTTGAGAAGGATATACGAGGTTGATTAAATGGATATTGATCTGGACGTTTGTAAAAGTATTGCGATTCACCATGGCTTGCCTTTGCAGTTTGTTGTGAAAGAATATCATGTATTCGATGTTCTTGGGCAAATTGCGGGTTCTGCTTCCAAAAACAATGCTGAACTGATCTTCAAAGGAGGAACTGCATTGAGCAAAGTATATTTTGGAAAGGCGCAACGATTTTCTGAGGATATTGACTTTGACCTGGATGCAAATATCCAAACAGTGATGCAAATTGCAAAGGAGATCTCCAAATTTGTAGAGGGTTATGAAATCACAGAATTTAGAAAAGTCCATAGCACTGTGCAGTTCTATTGCAATTATGAAAACAAACTTGGTGGAAAGGACCATGTTCGCGTTGATATCGTAAGTAAGAGAATTATTACTTCCAAACCTCCAAACGCAAAAGGAGCAACTTCAGAATTTGTTCAATCCACGGTTATGGGTGTGCGCGTATATGAGTTTGAAGATCTGATGGCAAGAAAGATGAATGCATTGAGTGATCGAACAGAAGGAAAGGACGTATATGACGTTCATGTTGGACTTCCGTTATGCAAAGGGATGGGTAAGGCCATTGAACAAATGCTAAAATCCGAAGAGAGAAGCGAGACAGTTGAACAATTTCTCCAAAAAATGGTTAACGCTGTAAAAAAAGCAGATTACAAAAAACTGCGCAACTTAACAAACCCGTTTATTCCGGTTGCATACCGACCTAAAGATTGGCTTGGGCTTAAAAATGATTTGATTTTGAAGCTTGAGAATCTGAAAATGTAAAGATCAATGGCTGGTTGCAGAATAATCAAAAACTTATCAATTTGATAATTAATTATGGAAAATGCAACTCGGTGTCATAACCGCTTCATTTTTTATTTGAATTTTTATTTTTTCACCGACAACTTCATCGTAATCCATTTTGGATTTCCGTCAACGATCGCAGTCTTTTTTATTCTTATTAATTCCGAATCAGAAACGCAGCTGGTTACATCCTCCTCTTCAAAACCAATACATAAACTGGTGAGTTTTGTGATTTGGTTTGCATCACTATTAAGTGCAGATTTGTCAAAATTCTCAAAATCTCCTCTTAGATAGAATACCCGCCAGATATCATTTGCAAGATGAAGGCGATAAAACGAATCATCCGGAACGTGCGGCTCAATGGATGACAAAATAAGTGGAAGAATCGAAAGGAATACCAACAGGGAAATTATTGCTTCGATGGTTTGCATAGATTCAATCACCGCAAATAAAGAGTTTCCGAATTTCTCGGAACTCGCCAGATACGACTATCCGGTAAACGCAAATTGAATTCTGTTTTTTTGTTCCGCTTTGTACGCTTTGTGCTCCGTGCGGCTCAAAACCAATATATATGGATTTTAGACCGATGGATTCCGCAACTGCACTGGGATTTATTGAACTGAGTTCGCTTTCATCAATAAGATTCGGCTCAAACTTTGAATCCCATCCGCCTCCTGATTTCTGCACTGCAAGCTGTTTGACAATAATATCCGAAACGGAAACGAGTTTATGGAATGTAACTTCCTCTTCAAGATTGCGTATACGGTTGTCGGAAAGATACGCCGCATGAGTAAGTGTATAGACTACAATGAGAATGATTGGGAGAGTTGCAAATATCAAATCAAGGAAAACCGCACCAGAAGCAGACGCTGACGTGGATACATATGCAGATGTTGATGCCAACGTAAACCTGTCCGTGCTAGATCGGTTCGCCATAGATTAACCCCTCTGTATTCTCGACGACTCCGGGCTTGTTCCCGAAGAATGTTTTTGAGATTACAACTTTTCCACCCGCGCCCAGGTCCATAGAAACTGTTCCGTTTGAAACCGAAACAAGCAAAACGGATTCTGAACCGGGATTTTTGTCTAGAACCGCACTGACGGCAACCGTTCCGCCAGAAGATGAAATCGCATCAAGCATACGCGCGGTTGATTCAACTTCTGCAGTCGCAAACAACCGCTTCCCGAACTCCTCTGAATTTTTTGAATAAAGCAAAAGACCGGAAACAAGAATTGAAATAAATGCAAGAAGAACAAGGAAAGAGGCAAGTAATTCTATGGAGAGCTGTCCGCGTAGAGTGACACTCCACGATGTGATGTGCATTCCTGCTCTCATATTGTCTCCACTCATATTATCTTCACCTCAATATGTTTGGACGGCGGAATATACGAAACTCCGGAAACATTGAATTTTTTTGAATAAACAGAAACTCCTACAACTCCATGCTTAAGCAGATAAAAAGGGGAACGGCCTTCCAGATAAAAGGAATTGATTGAAAGAAAATCCGGTTGCGGAACAAAATTAACAAAATCAATGCATTTGAAAGAGGAAATTGAGTCGCATCCATTGCACGAAAGCACAGTCCCTTCCTGCAGCATTCGCAACTTAATAGATTCCAATTCAATTGAATCGGTATAACCGCACCACAACCTGGTTTCAAAATCGGGTACTGCCACCAATTCGAAGGATTCGGAGGATTCGAAGGACCAGAAGTTGTCGAGTAATGCCATTCTCCTGTGCGCTTCTGCCCTTGCACGTGAATAAGCTGAATCTATATTGAATTTTGAGCCGCTTATTGCAAGTTCTGCCAGATATTGTTTAAGTCCTTCCTGCGACCCTGAACGCGCAGCCTCAAGAACTGCTTCTTTTGCATTCATCTGCAAATAATATGCTTGCTCAACCGCAATCGCCTTGGAGAGATTAATCTGAACTCCTTGAAAACGTAGGAGAATCAAAAGTAGTGAAATGGAAACGAAAACAAGTATAAAAGAAACAAAACCAAGAGAACGAGGATTTTGCATAAGCATAATGAGGATTAACCCGGATTAAACAGATTAGTTTACCCCAATCTTTATTTGACTCTAACTGCGTAATTGCCAACAACATTTATCTCGGCAACCTTGGAAATTTCTGAACGTTCCGGATCAAGAACTATGATCATGCCGGAAAATTTCTCGGAAAGTTCTCCATTGCATTTTGGGCAGATCTTTTCCGAATAAACTATAAGCCGACAGTTTCTGCATGCCTTCATGAATAGCCACCTATGCTTTCTTTTCTTTTTTCTCTTTTGCTTTTCCGGTGTCCGCTGTTTTTTCTTCCGGTTCTTCCTTATCTTTTTTCTTGGATGGCTTTGCGTCCTTCTTTTTCTCTTCTTTTACCAGCCATTCCACTTTGCCAAGACCCAGCGGCCTCATCGTAAGACCAATCTTTGTATCCTGAGGATTTGATTTTATACTCACTGTGGAAATCTTGAGAACGAGTTCGTCATCCTTTTTAACGCTCCTCTTCTGGCCAGTGCTTGAAAGCACTTTGCTCTTCTTATCATAAAAGAATTTTTCTGAACCTATCTGTGAAACATGAAGCAGTCCTTGAAGAGGACCTATGCTTGCGAATGCCCCAAAATCCACTATTTCCTTGACAACTGCATTATGAACCTCATTAACATAGGGAACAAAACAAAGGGCGTCGAATTTGACAATGTAATATACTCCATTATCACCTGGTAATATAACCCCTTCACCAGTAACATCTGTATCGTTTATTGAAAGAACAAGACCCGTGTCTCTGAACCCTCTTCGCTCGAACTTGTCTCGCAGTATTTTGAGAACTGCATCTTCAAGGTCGCTTCCGAGAAGGTTTGCAGGAATTCGGATCTTTTCTTCTATGGTTTTCAAATAATACAAGTCATCACCGTTGGGTTAAGTTACATATTAATTACAGGATTACAAATAAGAGTTGTCGTTGGAACATTCTTATTTATATCTGTTTTTAAAGATATTGGATATCGAAAAACGCAAATAACAGACACTAGTGAGATTTATCAAAGTGAGCGGGAAAACCCACATCCTTTAGGAGTGGGATGAAAGCGAACCGCAAGGTATATATTTCAGATAAGCTAATTCAGAAATACATAGAGGAGCAACGAGGGATATGAGAGCCTACAAATACCGTCTGTATCCGAATGCAATGCAACGCAAGGATATGCAGACACATCTCTGGTTCTCGAAGAATCTCTGGAATGACATGCTTGAACTGACGAAGCAGACCTATGCAGACTATGGAAAGTTCTCATCCATGAACGCACTGAATGAGCTTGCGAAGACTAGCGGCCTATATTCCCAAGTATCGCAGGACATTTTCAGGCGATTGAACAAGTCCATCTACGGCATGGTAGCACGACGGAAGAAAGGTATAGATGCAGGTTTCCCACGTTTCAAGAGTATGGACAGGATAAAATCACTGACCTATCCTCAGTCTGGTTTCTCTCTAAATGGCAAAAAGCTGAAAGTCAGCCCCTTCGGAGAAATCAACATCAAGCTGCATAGGCCGATAGAAGGCGCAATCAAGACGCTGACACTGAAGAGAGAAGCAGATAAGTGGTATGCAATCCTGACGGCAGAATCACCATCTGCAATCCCAAAAGAGAACAATGGCGAAGCAATAGGCATAGATCTCGGCTTGATGACCTTTGCAACCCTATCCAGCGGAAAGATAGTCAAGAAGCCGAAGCACATGAAAGTCTACGAGGACAAACTGGCAGAAGCACAGAGAAATCTGTCCAAGAAGAAACTGAGAAGCAAAAATAGGAAGAGGGCAAAGCTGCATGTATCAGCCATACATTCCAAGATAGCCAACACGAGAAAAGACTGGCTGCATAAGGCAGCAAATAATATTCTTTCACAATACTCCCTCATTGCATTGGAAAACCTTGACGTGCAAGGTATAGCAGAAGAGCATGGCAAGGGAATTAGCGATGCAGGATGGAGCATATTCACGAATATTCTGAGCTACAAGGCGGAAGGTGCTGGTTGCAAGGTAGTATTCGTGGATGCGGCAAACACTACGAAGATGTGTAGTGGTTGCGGCGAGATGGTCAAAAAAGAGTTGCATGAGCGGCAGCATAACTGTCCCTATTGCGACCTAAGCATAGACAGAGATCATAACGCTGCGATAAACATACTCAATAGAGCTACCGTCGGGCAGACGGGAAGTAACGCTTGTGGAGATGGCAGCTATGCCGTTTAGGAAGCAAGAAGCCCACACCTTTCAAGGGTGGGAGCAGGTCACGGAACTACACGAACGAATCCTTGAGCTTGCAGTATCACGCTCTTTTTTCTTTCCTGCAAACGAGCCATACGGAGCTACTGGCGGTTTCTATGATTATGGCCCAGTGGGGGTTTTGATAAAAAGGAAAATTGAAAACTTATGGCGCAGAAAGTTCATCTACGAACATGGATTTCATGAGATGGAAAGTGCTATTGTAACCCCAGAACAGATTCTGATTGCTTCGGGCCATGTCTCAAGCTTCGCAGACCCGGTTGTAGATTGCAAAATGTGCAAAGCGAGAATAAGGGCAGACACCTTGGTAGAAAAGGAAGTAAAGGGATGGAAATGGGATGGAAAGATTGAGAGTATAACCTTGGCAATAAAGGAACATGAAATAAAATGCCCTGGGTGCAAAGTAGGGGGTGCTCTTAGCGCGGCATACATGTTCAACTTGATGTTCAAAACAGCAATTGGCGGGGATCAAAGTCCGGCGTATTTCAGACCAGAAACTGCGCAGGGGATATTTACTGCATTTCCGAGAATTTTCCGAAACCATGGTGCAAAACTTCCGCTTGCTGTTGGACAGGTTGGAAAGAGCTTCAGAAACGAGATTTCCCCTAGAAAGGGGCTTGTGCGAATGAGAGAGTTCACACAAATGGAACTTGAGTATTTCTTTAATCCGGGAAGGCAGGGAATTGAAGAATTCAATAAAGTTGCAGACAGGAAACTAAGGATGCAGGTTGAGGCCAAAACAAGCGAAATGAGCGTGCGGGATATTTCTGAAAACAAAATCGCCGCAAACGAAATAATGGCGTATTTTCTTGCGCTTGAATGGGATTTTTACACTGCATGTGGAGTTGACCAAAAAAGAATGTATTTCCGGGTTCTTGGAAAAGCAGAGGTTCCACATTATTCAAAGGGAAATATTGACCTTGAAGTTGAAACATCTTACGGAATCGTTGAAACGATCGGAAACGCATATAGAACGGATTTTGATCTTTCCCAGCATGCGAAAACAAGCGGACAGGATTTATCCGTGTTTGTTGAAGAGGAGAAAAAGAAACTCGTCCCGCATGTGTTCGAGGCATCAATGGGCGTTGACCGGATGTTTTTTTGCATTCTTGAACACTGCTTCAGGGAAAAAGAAGCGTCAAAAAGCAAGACTGAAGACTCTAAACCCGAAACGGTAAAGGATTGGGAATGGTTTGATTTCCCCCCAGCTATTGCACCTTACGATGTTGCAGTATTCCCTCTTATGAAAAAAGATGGACTTGCGGAAAAGGCAGAGGAGATTACAGCAAGGCTGCGCAGCACGCTAGGAGTATTATATCAGGAGAGTGGAAGCATTGGAAGAAGATATGCACGGGCAGACGAAATAGGGATTCCGTATGCGATTACGATTGATTATGATACCTTGAAGGACGAGACTGTAACCATTCGTTATAGAAATGACGGTGGGCAGGAAAGAATTAAAATAAGCGAACTTGAAGTTAGTATAAGAAAAAATATTGAATCTGGTCGGGTGCGATTAAATGAAAAATCATAGAAAAATTCTGATGTTGGTTGCAATTTTGATACTAATTGTTGCATTTGGATGCATTAATCTTGGCGGGGAACAAAAGCCGACCCCGAATGGAAAAACCGGTGAAGGAAATGACACCTCGACAAAAACACCCAAGATAATAGAAACCGGCGGACAGAACTTCACGGTTGCAGCAAATAAAACCCCTGACGAAATAGAGGGAAAGACCCCTGGGATAAAATATGAATCAACTCCAGATGAGATGATTGCGATTTATTTTGTTTATGTTGGCGAGACAGATAAACATGGTGATGCAATTCTAATAAAAAAAGGAGATGCTGAAATCCTTGTGGACGGCGGACCTTCCGAAAAAGGGAAAAAAATACTTGATTTTCTCAAAACCAGGGGCGTAGACGATGTTGAACTAATGATTTCAACCCATGCTGATCCAGAGCATTATAACGGGCTTATTGCAACCGCAGACGAATATCCTGTTGAAGAGTTCTGGTGGACAGGAGATACCTTTGATGATGGCGTTTATGGTTCGTTTATAGCAGACATGAAAAAGAAGACGGCGATAAAGGCTGCTGCATACGGAGATAAAATAGAAATAAATGGAATGAAGATAGAGATTCTTAATCCTCAGAAAAATCCGGCTGACAGGTATAACGATGCAGACAACGACGCAATTGCCCTGAAAGTCAGCGACCGAAAATTCTGCACGATTTTGACTTCGGATATTGTTGTTGGCGCGCAGACAAACATAATTCAACAGAACGGAGTGGACTTAAAATGCCCTGTAATGCAAGCGCCATATCATGGACTTGGGCAAGGAAGCGCACAGATAGACTTGTTTTTACTCAAGGTTAATCCAAAAGACGTGATAAGCAGTGGCGGACCAGCCGGATATGCGTATAATGACGTTTCAAAGGATAAAATAGATACCAGAAAGGCACTGCGTGACAAGCTGAAGACAAGGAAAATGAATTACTGGGAGAATTACAAGAATGGGACAGTGCGTATTGTGAGCGATGGAACTGATTATAATGTGCAGTATATGAAGTGAACTACCAACGAGTGAAAATATGGAATTTGTAGATGAATTCATGGTGTTTTTGAATAAACACAAGGTGATTGGACTCGCAATAGCATTCATAATAGGCGCAGCGGCAACAAAATTAGTAACTGCAATTGTACAGGATTTGATAATGCCAATAATCGCAGTTTTAACACCCAACGGAGACTGGAGAATGTCAATCCTGCAAATAGGTCCGATGAAATTTCTTATTGGTGATTTTGCAGGCGCACTCATTGATTTTTTGATAGTCTCCTTAGTCATCTTCCTACTGGTTAAATACGCAATTCGGGGAGAGAGTAAGTAATACGTTGAACAAAAATGAAAATAAGAGGATATAATTAACTCATTAGTTTTCCGCCTTAAGTTCTTCCTTCTCCTCAAGCACTTTCTCCGCGATTACCGCATAGGCAGGCCTTGATAAAAGGAAGCCGAGCAGAGAACCGAGAATCGTAGAAATAGCAAATCCAATTACTTCTACAAGTCCTGAAAAGAGAAGAGGAATCATTGAAATTATCGCGACAATTACATTTGTTTTGATTATGTCAAACGCATGCTCCATTTTTTCAAGCATTTTATAGTGATCCCGCTTAAGGATTTCGTCCGTAATAACTATCTGCGCATCAACACCGACACCTATTGCTGCAATTATACCCGCCATTGCTGCCAGATCAACTGTAAAAGAACCAAGAATTGAAAGCAGAATTATAAGTTCAGAAATACTAATTGCAATTATCGGAAAGATCGTCTTAAGATGGCGGTAGCGGATTCCGACCAGAACAGATATCGCAATTAACGCGGAAACAATGCCTATAAGGCTCAGCTTAAGGAACTCACTTCCAAGATTCGCCGGAAGAGAGGTTCTACTGCCAAGTGAAATCTGAACTGGAAGAGAACCACCTTTTAGGATTGAAACAATTCTTTTTGTGCTTTCTGCTGCCTCTGCAGTGGCACCTTTTCCCGTGCCGCTGACAGCACCGCTAATCGAGTAGCTGTAGCTTGGGAGACCTTCGGTTATTTTTGGAGAGAGTGCTGGAGCGGAAAGCATTCCAACTGCCTTCCATTCTGATGGAATATACCCCAGTGCCGGGGATTTGGCAAAGTTTGGTGTAAAATCATCTGACGAAACTTCCTTGAGCACAAACCCAAGAGATTTTATCTTTTGTTTGGTTGATTCGGACATTGAACTTGAAACGATTGCCTTAGTCTTGTTGGATTTTGGAGTTATATTCATTGTTTCCCATGGGGATTCGTTCTTCTCCAAGTTATTCTCCATTTCATCAACGAGATAAAGTTCGATTGATTTTTCATCTTCAAGCGAAAGCGCGCTTTTTGCACCTGCAACAAGTTCGGAAATTTCCGCAGAAGGTGGTGCACCTGCTTGTAATTCCGCTTCGGAAATAAAGATAACTGCATCATTTGGCCTGTCAAGAAACATGAATAAAGGATAATTTGGTTTTCCCTTTACTGCCTTCGCGAAATTCTCTGCTCCTACCTTTGTTATTGAAAAATCAACTCCCCAATCTGCCCCGCTTTGCTGAAGTTCCTGTAATTGTGACGGACGAATTGAAGTTGAATAAATATCTTCTCCAGTTATTGCAATTTTACCATCCACAACCCCGAAATAAACACCCTGGTGGGAAAGGACATCTTCTATGAATTTGATCTGGGTTTCATCACTGCTCGGAATTTCAACATCTATTTCAGTGTCTCCGATTGCTCTAACTCTGACTTCCGTAAGACCAAGAACGCTTGCACGGGTTTTAATTGTCTGCACAAGCTCGTTCATTGTTTCTGCGGGTACTGCCTGTTCAAGAATAACCGGGATTCTGGTTCCTCCGCTGAAATCAATTCCGAATTTCATTCCGTTTAGCCCGATGTTGAGAAGCGAAAGTATAACAAGTGCTGCAAGACCGGCGAGTTTGACCTCTTTTTCTTTCCACCAGATGGAAAGTGCTCCGAAGATTATTAACGAGAAGATAAGCAACAGACCTGCGAATTTGGAGTAGATAATAAGTCCTCCAACAAAAAGAATGAATAATACCAGCATGGTAAGGAATTTCGGATTTTTTGAAAGATCTGAAAGTGACATCGATATACCTCTTTATTCATTTGCCTGGACTACGTTCTCGTTACGTTCAACATACCATAATAGCATTACACCGTTTATGCCCCAGGTTGCGAACAAATCGCCAACTAATCCTGCAAGAGCAACTGCTGAAATTTCGTAATAGGTTGAAATATTTGTCAGGGAACTGAGAATGAACAATGCCGAAAATGCAACTATGGCTGCTATGCTCATCGTCATACCTGTCTTCATCGCATCAAATGCCTTTTCCCTTGGATCTCCCTTTCTTCTGAGCATTCTCATTGTAAGCAGGATATCAGTATCTAATGAGAATCCAATAAGCATCAAAAGAGCTGCGAATGAAGGCAAGGTGAGTGGAATTCCAAACAAGCCCATTGCACCCATTGCGATTACAACATCGCTCAATGCGCCTGTGAGAACAGCTATACTTGGAACTACAACGCGGAACAAAATGAAAACAAATATTACGCTCAACAATGCCGCCACGCCTACAACCCATAATGCCTTTTCCAGGAAGTGTGTACTAAGGACCGGACTTACGGTCTGGATTGAAATTGAAGAATATGAAACATGCTTGTCTATTGCACTGGATACGGATTTTTGATAACCTGAATAAACCGAGGAATATGACGTGAAAAATTCTTTTTGAAGGGAATTGAGATTTGCGAACTCGGATGCGCTCGCGCTCTTTGCTCCAACAGTTTTTGAAAGAAGGAACATCTCATCTGCGAGTTTGTTGAGTTCCGTGCGCTTTTCTAAATATTGAGCCATATGCGAAACATTTTGGTTTGCCGCGACTTCTAAGTAAGATGCCTCTGAAAGCTTGCTGGAGAATTCAGATTTAAGATTTTCCGCCTTGATAAGCGATTCGCTTTGCGGGAGTTCAATTTCGGCCATTGGACCAACGGCAGTATCAAAAACCCTTACATGTGCGTTCAGACCTTCCTTTGCCAATGCGCCTTCAAGCTGGCTCGCATCAACTGATTTTGTAAGACCAAGAGAAACAAGGGTTCCTCCTGTGAAATCAACCCCGAACTTGATTTGAGGTATATAATATAATGATGCCAGAATAAGCAGCAACGGCAGGATTATCAAAAGCTTGTAATTGCCCTTGTAAATGTTAAAAGAGAACATAGAACCATCATTAACTTAATTGTAGATAAACAATTTCACGACATGTTTTAAATGCTTATGAATTTAGTTTCAAAGCAGTCATATCTTTAGGCTCCACGGTTTTGGATAACCACCAGCCTTTTGCCCTTGGTCTAGCGAATACAAAAGGCTTGTGAATGGACTCGGAGGGAAAAACGCAAACGCGAAACCCGAAACACTAAACTCGGAACGCAATTTGTCTCGCACCCTCGGCCTCCTGAATTTACGGTTTCGGGTCTTGAAGTCTTATGTCTTGGAAAAACCCGGCCATGCGAATCAGGCGCTCTGCTTCTGAGCTACGAGCCCATAATAGAAAGGAAATATGTGCTGAAAGGAATTAAAAATGGCGTGGACCGGAAAGAACTAAAATTTAGGCACGATATATAATATTATGGATTTAGAAGACGCATTTCAATCGGTTTCAAAAGTCCTTTTCTGGCAGAAAATCGGACGGCTAGAAGAGTTCGGACCATATCTTGAGGAAATGCGGCTTCCGTATCAAACGAAAAAGTCCGCAGTCTCTGGAAAGAATGTAATCGTTTCACTTCCTTTCTATCCGGCAAATGCGAAATTTATTTCACAAGACGAGATAGATTCGGTTAAATTTGAACCGTTGAAAAAATCACCATTTTTTCAAAATTTGAACGGTGCGCCGTTCAATCCTCTCAACGTGAATGAGATTAAGGATATTGATTCCCTGATTGGCGCAGTTGGCGAGCGAGTAGTTTATTGCGGCAACAAATTATTCGGAAAAAACGAATTTGTTTCCGCGGTGGACAATTGCACGAATTGTTTTTATGTATCCAATGCGCACAAAACATATAATGTAAGATATGGTGCACATCTTTCCTACCAACGCGATTCCGAATTTGTTTTTGGCGTAAGCGGATTCCCGAATTCAAAATATGCCATGCGTTGCATTGAAGGAATCGGGCTAACGCGTTGTTTTGAAAGTTATTATTCAACGAACCTTGCGGATACGTATTACGCGTTCAATTGTTCCGGGGTATCGGACAGCATATTCGCCTTCAACCTCCGTTCAAAGCGGAATGTAATCGGAAACCTCCAGCTTTCAAAGGAGCGTTATGAGGAACTGAAGAAAAAACTTGTTTCCGAGATAGCAGAACTGCTGCGAAAAGATAAGCGGCTTTTTTCCATAGCAGATATTTCCACACACGGAGAAAAGGGAAAGACAAAAGAACGAACAGTAGAAGTTGCAAAGGTTCCTGACAAGATTGAGCAGGCATTCGGAAAAACAACAAATATTGTTTTTGGAAAGGAACGCCATAACATTGAGGGCTATGGGGACTGGCTCTTACGGCACGTTATGAAAGTCAGGAGAATTGAGGGCGCGTTCGGAACTCCTGCGTACAAGATTGATGATTTGCCGGTTGTCCGGGATATTTCCCCTGCGCGGATTGTTACATTGGATGAGGCACTGAAATCCGCAAGCACGACTATAGAAATTGGAGCTGGTGAAACCCCTGCAATCAGTGAACTAATGGAACGCGTTGCACATGTTGTTTATTTTACATTTGAATTTATCGATGGAATTAATGAAAACGTAGTTGAAACGCCCTCTTCGTTCACTGCGGTCAATACCTATCGCGTGTGGGATGCGACTCATGGAAGGAATTCGGCATACACTTCTGCGGCAGTGTACTCCGAGTATATCTTTGGTAGCCATTTCCAGATTCTGAATTCCCAGTTTTGCATAAACTGCTATGATGTTACGGATGTGTCAGGCTGTTTTGAAGTTGATAGTTCCCACCAGGTGCGCAATTCATATTTCTGCCATAATTGCGAGGCGGTAAGCGATTCCATGTTTTGCTTTAATGCCAAGAGCCTGAGATATGCAATTGGAAATACGGAGATCGGGCGGGAGGAATACCTGCGGATAAGAAAAATCCTGCTGGATTA
>DUGF01000045.1 GCA_013331535.1 Microcaldota archaeon
CTACGACCAATGGTATCCAGAAGCCGCACGAAGCGTTGCACTTATGGGTGCAGATATTGTTTTCTATCCAACTGCAATTGGAACAGTTCAGGGAGTAGAACAAACCGAAGGAGATTGGCACAATGCATGGGAAACCGTAATGCGCGGGCATGCGATTGCAAACGGGATGATTGTCGCGGCAGTGAACCGCGTTGGAATCGAACGGAACATGACATTCTGGGGAGGTTCGTTTGTCTGCGATGCATTCGGAAAAATAATTGCAAAGGGAAGCAAGGACAAGGAAGAGATTATAATAGCAAAATGCGATCTTGAGCATGGTAAATCTGTGCGCGAAGGATGGAGATTTTTCCATAATAGAAGGCCGGAGACGTACGGGCAATTGGTGAAAAAATGAACAATTTGGCTACGCCATCCGAGCCATTTCAACTCGGCTATAAAATGCCAGCAGAATGGGAGCTTCACGAAGGCACCTGGATTTCATGGCCAAAGGACCCGGATACATTTACTGTTGGCAAGATTCGGGACGGTGCGGAAAAAACATTTGCGGAAATGATTAAGGCATTGCAACAGCATGAGAAAATTTTTCTTCTTGTAAATGATACTAAGGCAGAAACCCACGTGCGCAAAAAGCTTACCGAGCACGGTGCTGGAACCAACAACGTAATCTTCCATCATATAAAAAGCATTGATGTCTGGACGCGGGATTATGCCCCAATATTTGTAAAGAACAACGAGGGAAAAGTGGCTGCGATACGGTGGATTTTCAATGCATGGGGAAACAAATGGGCAGATTTGCTCCCGGATAACGAAACCGGGGACAAAATAGCGGACGTAGTACGTGCGACAGGAATGCAGATATTCCGCCCTGGAATCGTACTTGAGGGCGGCTCAATTGATACAAACGGAAAAGGCGTTTTTCTCACTACCGAACAATGCCTTCTAAACAAGAACAGGAATCCGCATTTGAGCCGTGCGCAAATCGAATCCTACTTACATAATTATCTTGGTGCGAAAAAAATCATCTGGTTAAAGGATGGGGTAGCCGGAGACGATACTGACGGACACGTAGATGATTTTGCGCGATTCGTAAACGAGAATACGGTTGTATGCGCAATGGAAGATGATCCGAACGATGAAAATCATGCACCGCTTAAGGAGAATTTCGAATTGCTGAAGCGAACCGGCTTGAATGTAGTTGCGCTTCCGATGCCACGAAGAATAGACTGCCCAGAGCGAAGGTTGCCGATAAGCTATGCAAATTTTTACATAGGAAACGGCGTGGTGTTGCTTCCAATTTTTGATGATCCGAACGACGAGAAGGCGAAATCAATAATGCAAAAATTATTCCCGGATAGAAAAGTCGTCCAAATCCCCGCGGTTGATTTGGTTTACGGGTATGGCGGGATACATTGCGCGACGCAGCAACAGCCTGTAACGTTCTCGTTCTAAAGGGCGAAACTTCTACGTTTTTATATTAGTTGGTAATAAATACATATTAATGTCACCTAGCTTATCTAATAGACAACGACTACTTGATGCAAACATGAGGTTAGGCACTAGAGTGGCTGCTCAAATCAAAACCCGTGTTTCTAAACCATCTAAGGAATTTGAGCGATATAGGGATGAGGTATTTATTAGGTCTTTAGAAGGTGCCAGGCCATGTAAAAGAGAAGAACTTGACGCTGCGATTTCTAGAACCCGGGTACTGTTCTTTGGTGATTATCATTCAGATTATTATTCTAAGAAGCATGTTCTGGATGTGTTCATAAACCTTGTTAGGAGTGGCCGCAAGGTAGTGTTTGCAACAGAATTAGTGCATATTGATGAGCAGCCTCTTTTGGATAGATTCTTAAAAGGAGAAATCCGGGAGCGGGTTCTAAGAAAATCGTTAAAAGAAGGCCAAGGCGGGTTCTGGGTTGATAGATGGTACATGTGGTCTGATCTTCTTCAATTTGTAAAGAAAGCAGGAGTGCCGGTTTACGGGGTAAACTCCGACCCAAAAAATGGAGACTCATTAAAAAAACGAGATACTAATGCGGCTCGAATAATTCATGATTTAACAGTTGCAAACCCAGATGCTCTAATATGTGTTCTTATAGGAGATTTGCACTTAGGTCCAACCCATCTTCCTGCTGATCTTCAGACTCTATTTAATGGTTCTTCTCAACCTTCAACAATTGTACTTCAAAATCTTGGTCCAATCTATAGGGGATTAATAGCAAGTGGAAGTGAACAACAAACTGAAGTTGTTCGTATAGATGAGAATACCTTTTGTGCAATGTATTGCACTCCAATATTTAGAGATCTTTCCCACGTTTTTGACACCTGGATTATTGACGAAAGGGAAAACAGATTGGGTCGTTCTAATGATGAGCATATCACTAATTGTGCAGCAGCATTCTTTGAGTTGATTACGCATTCATTGAATGAGTTCTTAGGTATAAGAATTCCAAAACCTCAAAGTGATCTGCTTTTTGCTGGATTTGGATCTAATGGAAAAAAGGAATTTGTGAGGGTTGTTGATTCACATACCTCTCCTGGTCCTTTTAAAGATTTCCTACTCGGCGAGCTATCCCTAAATCATCCTTGTATTTTTCCAGATAACGAATTATTTGTTTTTGTCCCGACACTAAACATAAGAGATATAACTGAAGGTCTAGGACCCTATGCGCATTATTCCCGTTTGAAAGATAGAAAAACCGGATTGTTTCTAACAAACCCTATGGAACGTTTCTATGATGAAGTCTTACAAAGGGCAATAGGATATGTATTCTCAAAAATAATAAGTCATTATAGGAAGTGCCTTACTCCAGATGATTGTAGAAAGATACTAGAACAAGAAAATCCGTTTTTACAACCTTACGAAACTAGCAGGGCGTCCCTTTTTTTAAAATACTCAGAACAAGAACACCGCGTTCTTTCTAATGCCTCACACGGGGTGCTTGATTTTTTCAACCTAGCACCAATACAACGATTCCAGCTGACTAGGTGCATTGGATACTGTTTAGGTGAAAGAATTTTTGCTGGCTTGATAAGAGGTGATTTATCCATTAGTGAATTAAAGGGACTAATTGGATATGATCCCCGCAGGCAAAGTACAGTAGAGTTATATTCTGCATTGAAAGAAAGATTTCTCGCGCCTTAGACTCCCCGCGACCAAGTGATATGTTTAAAAGTGTTTAATTGTATTAATAATAACCATGTCCTTAATGCAAAAGTTGCGTAATCCTTCAAAATCAGAGTTGTTGTTATATGCCTGGCAATTAAGAGAAAAACTAAGCCATATGACTGTTCTCGCAGAAACCATTTCTCCCTTAGTACACAGCATTATGGTAACTACAGAATGCGACCATGGCTGCAGGTTTTGTTATCTCCCATCAGTTCCTCGCGCAAGAGGAGGTTCTATTTCTTTAGAAACTATACGAAAGGCGATTGTAACCCTTGGTCTATATAAGTCGCCGGTTCTTACCGGTGGCGAGCCACTAGATCATCCGGATATTGTAGCTATTGCTACTGCCACAAATGGAAAGATTGATTTTACAAATGGTTTTTCAACCGAAATTCAACCGCAGCATTGCATTGAAATCCTTAATGCGATTTCAGGTAGAATCCAAGCCGTTAGTTTCAGTATCCACGAAAAAGATGCCGGAGCCAATTCCGGAAGAGATATTGTGCTGAAACATGCTATCTTAACTCGTACGGAGCCATATAGGATAAAATTTTTGGTTGAATTCGGAAAGGGATATGAAATTTTGGACGCGTGGCTTGACACTTTACTTACTATGGTGCATGACGAACAGATACAAAGTGCAATGATGGTGGATGGAAGGGTTTCTGAGCATATTGCAGCTCTTCCTGGCATTCAACAGATCAACTTCAATTTCTCGCCAATTGCAAAGGTAGGACGCGGATTGAAATTAAATGGGACATACGTCGGTGACGAAATAAGTTTTATACCCGAATCCTTTGATATGGTAGACGAAATCGTTGGTGGTTCGGTTCTTTATCCAGATGGCCGCCTTGCCTCACTGTTTCTTCAATGTTCTGGCCAAATGACAACAAATATTTTTGCGACTTTGGATGACACACCAACGGTACAGGAAAGAGCGCTAAGATCCATGCTTCACGAATATCTTTCGGAAAAATTAACGAGAAGCGATGCGGAGTTTGAGCGTGAGGCGCTTCACTATTTCGAAAGGCGATACCAGTTGTTAAACTTTTTAATTGATTTTTTATCTGCTTTCAAAAGACATGAGATCAGGAAAAAACTTGTAGAAATAAAACATGAAATCGCCAAAGCAATTGGAACATCCTCTGAAAGATTTAAAACATTGGCAGATCGCTTAAGCGATCGGGTAATAGATGAAGAAATAAAGAAGATATCTGAAGGGCGCATTTAAAGAGAGGAAATCTTTTTACAGAATAAGGTGCGTCTTGAAATATTCAGATGCCCGTTCCTGCATCTCTTTTGGCGAACCGAATCCGAACTCATTATGCAGCTGAAGAAGATACGGGTGAGGTGCAAAATGAGGAACGGTTATCGCATATCCCTCCATGTCCACCGAGGCCATTTTGGTTCCAAGCCCTGCCCCGTATTTTCCATAGGCATTTTTCAATTGAGTAGAACTCATGACCCGCTCACTGCTCACAATCCGATTTTTTACAGGCTGATGGATGAAATTGAATTGAATTCTGATTTTCTCTGTTTTTCCGCTTACGAGATTTTTTGCAGGTTTTTCAACATCTGCGGCAATTTCAAACGAAGCGTCTTCACCATGACCATCATTGCCATTGCCACCAGCTATATTCACTCGCAATTCTTTCTTTTCAAAATGGGCAAGAAGATAAGAAGTAAAAAATTCAAAGCCTTCAGTATGAGTTACGGTTTTTGACAGAAGCATTAAATATTTCCCGGAAAAGAAAATTGATCGCGTTGCACCATGGGCAAAAGATCTTCCTGTCTGTTCGCCATTCACAACCAGAGGCTGATAATAATTGTTTGGCACAGCATATGCCGCACGCGGTTCAAATAAAGGGTGCTCGATCTTTGATGGAAGATTAACTGTTGAGAAAACATTTTTTCCAGCAGAGGAAAACGCGGAGATTGCTTGAGGTGTTTTTGTGTTCTCGAGACGCTTTGCATCTGTTGAAAGCATCTCCTCAATGAGCCGCAGGTATTGCGGGGTTTCCTTTGTTTTGTCACAGAATTCGCACATGACATAACCTTCAGGCAATTTCTAAGCCTTTTTTGACGGCGGTTTTGCTTCCAATACTTCTATTTTCTTAACTTCTGGCATGAAACTTTTTGTCATTATCATAATAACTGCTTTCTTTTCCTCAAACGAATCGTCTTTTTGAATTTCGAATGTTGCTGTGCCGTCTTTCAGGGATACACTTGTTACTATCCCTATATCCTCACCAATCGCTTTCAAACGCTCTTCTGGAACGGTTACAACTTCGGTTATTTTTACCTTATATCTGACTTTTTGACCGGAAAGAGGATGATTAAAATCAACAAGAACCCTGCCACCACTGACTGATTTTATAGTACCGTAAATCCTGCCCTGCTCAGTATCAAGATGAACTGTAAGGCCAGGTTGAGGAGCAACATTATACCTGGCGAAGTCCTCCATTCGCATTATTTTCGTATACTCTTTGCTTCGTTTTCCAAAAGCGTTTGCTTCGTTAAATTCAAATTCAGTTTCTTCCCCCTGGGACATGGAACGAATAGCAATATCAAGACCCTTAATCAGCCTGTGCTTTCCGACAACAACCAATAACGGTCCTTCCTTCTTGTGAAGCGCTTTCGCTATTTCTCCGCGCGTACTGTCGAAGAGATTTCCGTTTTCATCGTATGCATCGTATTCAATTTTAACAAATTCACCGTTTTTTAGCACTGGCTCACCTTATTACTTGTATTTTAAATCTTTCCAACAAATGATTTATAAAGTAAGTTATTTTTGCATAAAAACAGATAAACAACAGGTAACCTGGGGATCATATGGATAAAATTATGTTATTCAGAATTTTCGCAATCTTAGTAGTTGCTGGATTTATTTTCGAATTGTTTGCATTCGGAGTTTTGGGAAAGCCAAGCGAAACAACAAACCCGCAGCAAAATGCGCAGGAAACAACCACGTATAGCGGTTATTCCGAGTATTATGGAACAATAAAGGCATACGAGCCATACCTCTTTGCAAAAGAACTGAATTCAGGCAAAATAAGCGAAATAAAAACGTTGAATGGAGTTGAGGATGTTGTTGCCATGTCGGGCGGCTATGTAATCTCTCTTAAAAGTTCGGATTACCTTAATGCAGTTTATTCCAGCATTTCCGAAAAAATGATAAATTCCACGGCCATAGCAAATGTAGCACTGCCATATTCCATTGATATTGTTTCACAGGATGGACAGAACAAGAGCGCGGCAACGAACGGGGCAGTTGTAAAAGTCGAAATGTCGGCTCCTCCGAACATCGGAGAGAAAATAAAACTAAAAATGACTGTTGAAATTCAGGAAGGAATTCTCGCAAGATATTCCACTCCAACCCTTGTTCCGGAAGAAAGGACATTGACTGGAAACGGAACGATTTTATCTGAAACTTCCGTGCTCACATTAGCACTTGTTCCTTGGGAAGAAAGAAACAGTGTGGATGTCGGCGCGCTTAAAGAACAACTTGGAAATGATAGTGTGGATTATCTGGCTAAGAATTATATTGGATTCGCAGAAGAATCTTCCTCAAACCTTGCGATGGAAAAGAATCTTACGTATGTCGTTTCGTTGAACATAGGAACCGCAACAATACAGGAGAATTACACCGACAAGGCGCAGGTTATTGCGGATTTGGGTGAAGGAATTGTATTCCCGGAGTCGGTTTTGCAGGTTAAAGGGACAGATGGTGCAGATTTCCCGAAGATTTTCAAAAAGATGGCTTATTACACTTATTTGGTTAACTCAACAACTGCCGGGAGCGACACGTTGAATGTGATTTCGGAAACAAAATACAACCCAGGAGATGAAGTGAATCTGACAGTAAAAGTGCTTGCGGTAGGAGATAAAATAGTTAATCTGGTTGAGGCAAAAATAAACAGCGATTAGCTTCTAGGTTTTAGCTACTGGCTACTAGGACGAAACTGCCTATCGCCAAGTTGGCAAGAGTACTGTCTGCCTTGCTGACCGACAAAACGAAGTATTCGTTCTCTGCCTCTCCAACTTCATTCATCCGTGCTAGAAGCCAAAAGCTAGCAGCCAACAGCAACTCAATATATCTCCAATCTCTTCCTCACATCCAATCTTTCCAAATATGCTGCAACTTCCTTTGGCACACATTTCTTCCATCCGCTTCCGCCGGAAAGGATGTCTTTTCTTATTTTGGTGCCTTCACACGAACCGCGCTCAATGAATTGGAATTTTTCCGCTCGGATTCCGCTTCTAGAAAACAAATAGTGCACAAGCGGATTATTTGAATAAACAACCTCGAATTCCGGAAGATGGGAAACCAAATGTGTGACCCACATATTATTGTTGTTTATATTCCGCACTGGAATTATGATAAGGCGCGAGAGCGCAGACGGAGTAAAGCATCTTCTTATCATCTCCACCCGCTCGCCTGCAGTCATAGGATTGTCCGAAGAAATTGATTCCTCGGCACTACCTAATGCAATAATGACCTCGTTATGCTTTTCCAGCAATTGATTAATTACCGCCAAATGACCATTATGAAATGGTTGAAAGCGACCGACAAAAAGAGCACGACCTGGCGTAGTTCCCTGTCTTGAGTTTCGCGTTCCGAGGACTGGACTCATTGTATCACTTCTATTTGTTCTGGAGAACCG
>DUGF01000030.1 GCA_013331535.1 Microcaldota archaeon
TTTTTCTTTTTTGCTTCTTCTGCGAGAAATGAAAGTGGAACAACACCATAGCCTCCGCCGACAAGGAGAATTTTTTTGTAGGTTTTAGAACTGAAATTGAATCCGTTTCCAAAAGGACCGCGAAACGAGAACAAATCGCCTTTCTTTAATTTATGTAATGCCTCGCTCACTGGGCCGACCTTTGCGACTGTGAAAGAAAGCGGTGCACCTGATCCAATGCTCATAGGTCTTTCCCCCACTCGCGGAACCCAAACCATTGCGAACTGCCCTGGCTTGGAACACGACAAAGAGGTATCAAGCTCGAACGTCTTGATGCGGTAATTCTCCTCAATAATTCGTTTGATCGTAGTTGTTTGCATTGGAACAGTGGATTCGTCGGGATTGAACATAAGTATCTAAAAAATTAACCAGCCTTAATTAAAAAACCTACTTGAAAAACCGGTTTAACAATGGAATCGCATAAAACGGAACCACAAAACCAGCAATTGCACCAGTGATAATTCTCATTGTATTCGTACTTTCCCAGAAGCCCAGAAGTTGCCCGGTGCCGTCAATTCCTAATGGAACCAGCGCAAGAATAAGCCAGATTGCTGGGGGAAGCGCAACTTCGTCTTTTTTGCGGACGAAGGAAAAAAGAATTCCGCCAACAAGCATGAATGAGTAGATACCGACATCTCGGGAACAAACTGGCATTTTGTAACCAATGGTGCCGAACTTGTTCACGCTCACTGCTTTTGACTCATTAAATTCCGGGCTAGAAAAACAATCCTCAAACGAACCAAAAGAACCGTTTTTCGGAAAATAACATAACGAACGAGAAGTTAGTTGATGACAAGTTGGAGAGTAAATGTCATGGGTAAACGAAAACACTTGGGGGATAGATTGAACTAAAAGCGGAACAATGAAAATCGGAACCGTAACCACTGCAGTTAGAATAATAAATAACCAAAAACCTTTAGCACTCATAGATTCGCCTCGAGAATTAAACCGTGCAATTAAAGATGGCGCAACTGACTTTTCACTTCATTGATTTCCCACGGATAAACAAGCCATTTGTTTGTTTCTTTGATATAGAAATCTGGCTTAATCAACGAGCGGGGTTTGTAATGAAGCGTTGCAACCTTGACGTCAGAAGCCATTCCTCTTCGCGCAAGCTCCTTTGCAACTAAAAGACTTCTGCCGGTGTCAGCAACATCATCAACTATAAGGACTTTCAAGCCGCGCACATCCAGCGAAAGTGGCTGAGTAACTCTTGGAAAATCGGTTGTCTGCGTCATTGATTTGTAGAATTCGATACGAATTGTTGCCACAGTGTGATTATCAAGCACATCTGATATCAAGCGTACTGGAACAAGCCCTCCGCGGGAAATTCCGACCAACACATGCGGATGGAATCCACGAACTTTTTCTGCAAGCTGTTCGCACAATGACTGGACCTGAGACCAGGAAACATATTCAAGAATTGGTTTTGTGGATTTGGATTTTGTGTTTGGAAATTTAGATTTTGTTGTACGGGATTTGGAACTTTGTCTGGATTTCGATTCCGCACTTTTTCGCATATTTTGTTTTGATTTTTTGCCTGTGAAATTTTTCTTTTTAATCCGATCAGCCACAGAACCACCTGACAAACAAAAAACAGTGCAAGATTAAGAACTTATCGCCGTAGGGCCAGAAAACCAGATTATTTTTTGAGCTTTACTTCCCATATATACTTTGAACGGTTAGGCATGGCATTGATATTGACCACAATTGGATGACCATTTATAGTAAGATATTGTTGCAATGCTGCAATTGTTTTTTCGCTTACTATTTCGTTGTTGCTCCAGGAGCAGACCTTCTTTGTTTTTATGCAGTCAGCCACGACTTCTGCATCCTCTTTTACGAGTCCCAATGCCAAAAGATCGTCGCAAACAGCAGTAAAACCTTTTTTTACAGTAGCATATCTAATTGCGTCTTTTACTATCTTTAGATGGTCTGCGGCAAGCTGGGGGACTGCATCAAGTGGAAACCATTTTGCATCTGCTGCATCATCTCCGCCTTTTAGCTGTCCGCCGGTTCTTTTGCAAAGATAACAGGCTGCGATAACCCCTCTTGGGTCGCGGTTTGGGTCGCTATATATTCCGACCAGCATAATTGATTCTACGTCCAGTCCTGTTTCTTCTTTGACTTCCCGCTTCAGACACTGCTCTGCTGTTTCATTATCTTCAATCCTTCCGCCTGGAACTGCCCATTCTCCCCTGAACGGGTCTGCTGCACACTGAATGAGAACGATTTTGTTATCTTCTATAATCACTGCATCGCAGGCAAATGGTCGCATAAAACAAATAGGAAGTTATGAATTAAAATCCTTGGCTTATGCCAGGTCTTTGGTTTCGCTCTTGAACAAACGTGCGGAATTACAAAACGCAATACCCGAAACAGTTAATTGTGAACCGCACGAAACTCGGAACTGAAAATCATGTGGCTGCCGTCCCGCGACCTTCTGTCGCGATATCTCAAAGTTCTGCGAACTTCGAGACCGCAAGCTTTTCGGTTCCTACCTGAACCGAAAACGCAATTTGCTCAGACGCTGTTAGCTTCATCATAAATCAGAGGTTGTTCACGTCATCATTGCAGGATAATGATGTAGAATTGAATATAAAACCTTATTGATGTGAGAATTGTGTTTAGTGTTTAATTGGTCGACCTCTGACATGAGTCACTGGTGCATCCGAACCTAACTGAAATGTTTTGCCGCGCGCATCTTGTGGAGACGGATTCGGTATTATATCAGACCTACCTGGTGGTTTTGTCCATCCTTTGTCTGGAGCGGCCTTATTTTGCATTAAACCCGTGGGCGCAGGGTTTTGCGTTTCTGTGACTGCCAGCGCAGTTTCCAGCTTATCTAAAATAACATCTCGGGCACTCTCCTTGGTTCTGCTTCCATCCATTATCCTCAAAATCTGGTTCAAATCAATTGAGATTGTAATCGTACCGGCCGCATCATTTGTTGCTACGCTCATTAATACTGTTTCGCCATATTTCAAAAAGCTCTGGCCACTTCCGAAAGTCCATCTACCCCGCTCAACTGTTGTGCTCGCCCCAATCGCAAACAGTACCTTGGACGATTCCAAAAACGCGTCAAGTTGTTTGGCCGTAACCCCGCGAATCGGGTTTTCCGGGTCGGTATAGACGAACGAATACATTTGCGCGGGTGGGAGTGCTACTTGCGGACTTGCAGATGATAAGTTTTCATGTTGAGGCGAAGGCTTAAGTGCTGTTTTCAGCGGAACTCCATGAACTGCAGCTAAACTGGCTGCACAGAAATAGCTAATATCTTTTGTATCCATAGCAGTAATACCAGTTCCTGTGCTCCCGCCAACGCGCACAATACCCAATGGTTGATTAATATGAAAATTAACTGTTGCAACAACATTGCCGGCAGAATCACGAAGGGTATACCCACGACCTGAATCGTGATCCGTAACCTTACGATGAATCGGTCTGCTGACCCTCTTCAGAATTTCATTCTCAAAAAGACCAACAAATCTATCCATTTGATCTGTGGTGGGTGTGCCAAATTCTAACCTCGTTGAAAATGAAAAATTCTGGCCATAATTAAATGCGGCTGGCTGCCCGCTGTTGGTTGCAGGCTGCGGACGCGCTGGCTGTGGCTCTGCGCGCAATGGAGTTTGGGCTACGTTCGCGTTTAGTATAATTTTATGTAGTACCAAAATAAGATGGTCATACCTATATTGCATAAACCCAGGCGTAATTCCGTCGGTAATTGCCGTAATGACTACTGTGTGTCCAGTGGAACCCCTAACACCAGGCGCAACATTCTTGAAGGAAACGCGGATGCCATTTACGTATCCCCTAATCTCTCCAAAGCCGTGATGCACTTCCGATGGCCAACCAGTAGTTGCTTTTCTTGCAAAATCCAGAAGTTCATCCATATCCAATGGCCGAGATACCTCAAGCACCATAAAATGATTTGTCATAAAACCAACTCAAAAAATCTAGCTGGAAACGGCTTTCCTCCTAGGTTCTGGATTTTTGGCTGTTGGCACTGATCTACGACGCCACCTTGAACCCAGAGAACTTACTAAATCTATTAAATCATCAAAACGACCCAACGCCGTGTTGGATTTGACAGTTACAATTGGAGATTTAACAGTTGAATCCTGTGATTCCACAGAGATATCTAATAGACGATTTAGATTTGTAGTGAATTTATTCTGCAGTAATGTTTTTTTACCAGGCACTGAACTATCAGCCGCTTCAGCTGGTTTTACTGCAGTTTCTTCAACAACCAAACCCACATTTATAGTTACGATAACCGGATTTCTTGGACTAAAGTACCTAACACCCATCAACTTGGTTTGATCCGGCAGAACCAAAAAATAGTCTGCTACGCGCCCGTGTGCATGCAAAATTCTTTCTATAGAACCCTTCTGGACTGCCTCAGGCCCGAATAACTTCTTTGAATCTAACAGAAACGCACCGATGTACTCTGGGAAAATCGTATGTGGCTGATCTTGCGGAGTAGAATAAACAAATGAGTGCAGATCGGGTTCAGTTTGTTTCAGAACTGGAGGCACATTATGTCTAAATGCCCTTGGCGCAACAGCCTGCAACAAACTTTCCAAATCTTTTTGGTTTGGCGGATAACCCCCGGAATCAAAGATGCTTGCGCGCATCTTAATCTGAACCCCATTTTCAGTGAAGGTCATAATCGCTATTTCTCCGTCTTCCGAAGATATATTATAGGAATTAATGAATCTTGATGTGGAAAATGCCATAAACAGAGAATAGTTTTGAAGAAATGCGCTAAAAAAAGCAGCGCGTTCTGGATCACTTAGAGGACAACTAGGTTTAATTATAAAATTCGGTTTTAAAATTGTGGTTGGATCAAAATGAGATACGCGATTTTTGATCTGTTGAATAAACTCGTTAGTATCAAACTCGTCGCTTAAGGTAAGGGTCAGGCTCGTACATCCTCGCTCTGCTCGAGAGGCGCTGACTTTAACTGACCAGGAGCTTGCAGGATCAAAAGGGCGCGACCAGCAGGCGCCATCTTCCATGCATGTAACCGAATCGGTTAGTCGAAGTACTTCTTTGGTGATGTACGCAGTTATGCCCTTCAACTGCTCAGGGCCCAAAACAATTCCTACGATAAAATTATGAGTGTACATAGATTACCTCGAATTCAAATGTGATGAAATTTAATGTGTTGCGAAAAGTATAAAAAGAGAGTTATCTCCTTGGAAGGATATTCATCAAACATATCTTCTCGAAAAAGAAGCTTTCCGTTTCCAGAATTTCAGTTTTGAATCCCTTTTCTTTTAGTATTCTTTCTGTTTTTTCAGGATTATTGAGCGAACTGTGGATTAACAGGACGACACCGTGCGGCTTCAAAAATTTTGGAAATGCGCGCAGGAAACGGTCGAGAACGCGCCGCCCTGATTTCCCTCCGTCAAACGCTGAGTTTAATTTTCCGCTTACGCGTTCATCCTTTGAGGTTGGGAGATAAGGTGGATTAAACAA
>DUGF01000014.1 GCA_013331535.1 Microcaldota archaeon
AACCACCGAAGAGCGAAAGCAGTTGCGGGAGGCTTTAAAAGCTGCAGTAACTGAAAAAAATTTGGCCTCACTTGCTACGGACGGCCCGATAAAACCATCTCAAGTCCTGCCAGCACCGGTTGCTGTGCCTCAGGTTGATCAAAGTGCAAGAACGTTCGCAACCCAGAAATTCATAAATGATTCTTTCTTAACCGCGGTTAAGGAAAGAAAGTACGACGAATTTTTATACAGGTTGTATAACGAAGCAGATGTGAATACGACTGGGGATTATAACGAATCTGCTCTAATGTGGGCAGTACATCCCTATTGGGATAAAAAGTTTGCCGAAGTTCTGCTGAGTTGTGGTGCGCTTATAAATCGGCAGGATCAACTTGGTAACACTGCGCTTCATGTTGCAGTCAAATTCAGCAACGTGGAAATGGTCAAGGTTCTTTTAGAGCACGGCGCGGTTCCAGATATAAAAAATAATGCCGGGGAGACTCCACTGGATATCATCAAACCGGTTCTCTATAAAGGTGCGGATGTTGGTGAGTCCAGAGCATACCCGACAACGTATGCTACGATACCAAGAGAATATATAGAACAACAGGATATTCACGATACCATGAAGAGCTACCTGCGAGAAGTTCGTCCTTTGGACAAGTTTTCGAGTGATGTGTCCCTGCAGGAAATGAAAGAAGCAATTGTATCTGCGATTTCCAAAGTCCCAAAGGGTACTCTTACACAACTTATCGATTCCGAGGTTGATCAAAATGGCAATAGAACAAGTCCCGATGTTCCAAATCCTCCTCTTTACTCTTGGTTTGAAACCAATCTAAACAATGAACTGGGCGGGCGTAATTTCAACTTTTCACTTCTGCCAGATGACATTAAAAGATTCTTGCGTGGTGAATTCAGCCAGCCCGCTCTCGCCCGTCTTTCGGCAATGGCAAAACTTGATGTACCGGTGCAATCAATAAAAAGCGGTTCTACAGGCAATTCTGAGATTAATATAGTGCTTGCCGAGATAGATGATGAGGGTGTCAAGCCAACTGCTCAGAAACCAAAAAATGAAATCCTGAGAAGAAAGAGTTTAACTGATGTTCCAACCGGAATTTCAAGAGATGATCTAGAAGCTTATACGAACGGAGAACTTATCGCCCGCTCAGGGGATTTTGCAATCAAATACAATGTAGACGACCTCAAAAAAGATATAACGAAAGTAGTGAATGGCGTGTCGTTTGAAATAGAAAACGTCGGGGTAAGCCCCTCCACGATTGTTACCACAGTTGTGTCACAAAATCGTTTGGCCAAAGAAGATATTCTCCAAGAACACATGACTGTTCTATCCAGTTTTGCCGCAAACGAGCTTATGCGCAGGCTTAACGAAGTAGTTCTTACCACTAAAAATCCGGAAAGGTTGAAAGTCCAAACCATGGATCGGATTAAAGAAAATATAAACTCCGGAGTTTCAACGTTTTCCAGTTCCCAACTTTCTGGTGCTACTCCTGATTCAATTGTAAGGAGCGTTCTTACTACAAGTGCACGGGATATAATCAAAAAAACCGGAATAACCGGAACCGACCTGAAAGAGCTTAAGGAGTATGCACGAGTTCAATTAGCCGATCGCTCTGCGAAACTGGCAGAAATTGCAGGGCGTCAACAGGACCTTACTCCGCGGATTAAGACACCGATGCCAACAGTTTCTTATACTCCAGAAGACTTGAACAACTTTAAAAAATTTATAACCCGTTTCATGAATAATACGATGAGCCAACAATTATCAAAACTTGACGAAGACCGTTTTGTTGATAAGAATTCTCCACGGGATCTAACCCCCCAAGACCGTGAAACGCTGATAAATTTCGTACATACGGAGAGGATAAGACGTTTAGATGAATTGGGTGCGGAGTCGCTTGCAAAAAGAGCCGAAGAAGAAAGAACAGCAGAAACTGCAAGAGCAGCATCTCCGGGTCTTTCCCCATCAGAACTTTCCGTTCAAAGAGAAACAGAACGACAAGAGGCAGAGCGCCAACGGCAATTAGCAGCCGAAGCGGAGAGGAGAAGAGTGTCTGCTCCATCACCGGCACCAGCCATACCCGTGGTCGCACCTGTTGCGCCAATCGTTTCATTATCCCGCAATGCGGTCTCAATTCAGGATGTTGCAAAATCATTTACAGGAAGCTATACTCCTGGCCAATTGCTTGAATTAAACCGGGTTTTCTCTGAAGCGCCAGAAGCACGCAGATATAATTCTGCATACCACATCATCTATCAAAAACAATCTGATAATGGCGATATGCTTCTTTTCATCAAGGCACATGGAAGCGCACGCATTTACAAATATGAAATTCCAGCAAGGGCGTTTGATTCCGACCAATTTAAGAAAAGCCTGAAAGATGCGGGTGCATCAAGTATTGAGGTACTTGCAATTGCGGATACAATGAGTAAATCCTTTGTTTCTGGTCTAGTTACCGGAGAAGTCCAGTCTCTGATTTATACTGATCGTGGCGTGGGCAATTTGGGTTATCTTTCACTTGGAAAGCAGCGTGACGAATATCGTCTTCCTTCGGGAACAAAATTCTCAAAGCTTCTTGCACCGATTGATTTTGTAAGGGACTTTTCAGCAGAGGATAAACGAAAATATCTCGCGGAACCCACAGAGAATCCAAACGATTATAACGTCCTATCTGCCAAGATTGCCGGAACCAGGGCTTTGATTTTAAAAGAGCACAGGTCTGCGATGGAAGAGGCAATCTCCGCATATAAAAACAATCCAGAGCCGCTTGCAAAATTGCTGCTTTCCTATGCAATGGAAGGCCAGGCCACATCCGCTCCGCACATTCAAATTCTTTCTATTTACCTTATGTACCTCCTCCAGCAGGAGAAGCTTATGGATTTCACCGGGCTTTACACAAAAATAAACGGAAAGGTAATCAAGCCGCTAAAGGATGCTGATGACTTACTAAAAAGGGCAAGAACCAAAGCAGGTGCACAGGAGGTTTTAGCAATCCTTCAGGAATGGGAAAACAGAAAGGTAATGAGCCTTGGAAAAGAAGGCGCGGTTGCAAAGCTCTCAGAAATCCTGAATTATGCAAACGAGAACTTCATGGCAGAAAAGCCGCCAAAAGGATATAGTAGGAGCGGAAAAATATACCCGTACCTCAAGAGCCGTGCCTCAAAGAAAGTTGCATCCGAAGTGAATCCGGTTGATGGAAAACTAGGGCCCATTACGCTGATGGCATGGATGTTTGTGATGACCGAGGCGGTAAAAGAGATCCCGCCACCTCCATCAGTCCGTATCGTGGAGCCGAGAACAATTTTGGTTAATCTATATCCAAAAATTGATGAAGACGCTACAACCACGCATCAAAATAAAGTTTCTTTCCATGCAGATGTTTTTGTCAAAGAACCTGGAAAAACGGTTGATGCCAAATTGGATAACTATCGTACGGAACACGGAAATCCACAATCATTGAAATTTGTGAATTACGCGTGGATGGTATCCGTACTTGTGGAAGGAAAACGGTATCTCTTCAATTCGCATTATGGCGTTGACGGAGATGAACAGAGGTATTCTGCGGTTTTCAGTCCTGGTAAAAATGTTGTTTATGCCCTGGATTTTAAGGGCGGTAAACATGTAATACGCAAGGAAGGGGGGGATAATGTCGTTGCACTTGAATTTGATCGCGATGGCAATCCTATAGTGAAAGATCCGGAATCAGGCGCGAAATCATTATTTCTTACATCTGAGCCGAATATTACGGTGCCTCGCATTGGAGTATCTGCGGGTCCGCAGTATGAGGCGACGATATTCATATTTGATCCAAACAGACGAGTACCGACAGAATAAGGTGATTCACATGGCAGAACCTATCATTGAAATAAGAAAACTTGATTATCTCCGTGAACTGAATATAAAACAATTAACTAACACGCTTAGTCAGTCTGGTTTCGAGCCGGCCTATGCAATCAAATTGCTTGCCATGCTTCGTGAAATAAAAGAAATTCTTGGCAGAGGAGATAAGGGTGTTTCATATCTCAACCCAGAGGAATTACGCGTATTCAACAAATTCAAAAACGATGAAGAAAAGGTCAATTCTCTTTTTTCTTTTCTTGACAGCTCAATTTTTGGTCAAGAAACCAAATTATCATCGGATAAAGTGTTACGCGCAGTTCCAATTTCCAGGGTAATTTCCCCCTCCTTTCATATTGTTCCTTTGGGTGAGAATGTTTACACTTCAACAAATCCAGATAAAATGGTAAGTGTGTATGTTCAGTCTGCATTTACAGTTCCTGGAAAAGCAGAAGGTGAAGTTGCAATTCAGAATGCGAAATCCGCGCTTATCTCATTCGGAAAAGCAGTTGCATTTGCAAATAGCCCGTATGCAAGTCGTGAAGAAGGGAAAACTATTGCCAAAGAGCTTGGGAAATCCCTGGATAAGCTAAGTTCTGCTCAAAAAGAGCCCATCCAGTCAATAATCAATGATCTCAAAAAAGGGGATATTAAAGCGTTAGACTCGCTTCTTGCTTCAGGTACTGCGATAAATACCCAGCTCCAGGAAGCACTGGAAAAAAGCGGCCTTGTTTTCTATGATGGTGTTGCGGTAGTTACCTTTCGTGTGGAAGCAATGTTCAGATGGGAACTTCCATCCTCAAAGGAATTCAAGGAATTTCTTGCCGGGGTTTCCGATGTTGGTCTAAGAGTTACTGAACTTTTTCTTTCATTGAATTATGCAGCTCTTGATGTTGGCGCAACAAGGTTCAAGGCGTCTGAAAAAACAGGAAAGCCAGAACCAGCATCCGAACGTTTCACAGTGCCAGGGCATATAGTTTCCACGACCGCGGGTTTAACTATTGGTTCCGGCTTGCTTGGCATCCCGGTATTAATTGACCTTTCGGCAGAATTTGGCTATCTTAAATACGAAAGCGGAACAACAGGAAAGGAACACGAACAATTTTATGTAGGCCTTCAGGCAATTGACCTCAATTTCATAGGTCCGGAGTCTAAAAAATGGCCAGTACGGCTTTCAGGAATGGGTGCGCACCATGTTGGAACTTCAGCCAAAGAGGATTATCTTGGATACTTGGTACTTACACTCCCCCTAAGAAAATCCGCGCCTTTGGATGCGGAAATAAATATTACACCATATCTCTCAAACTTTTTCGGGTTGCTTGCAGGCGGGGCTGAATTGGATGCTGCAATGAAGATATTTCCAACAAATAAGAGAACAGATTTTGGCATAGAGCTAAGTGCTGGGGCAGATTTATGGAAGACAAGTGATAAAGCGCCTGGTGACCGATGGGGTATTGACCCGAAATTTGGAGGGGGTTTAGTTTATGGTCCAATCACAGTGCGGGGTTCATTTTCTATAAGTTCAAAATACGGACAGGACAATCCAACCGGAAAGGTTGCCTTAGAATGGAAATTTTAGAAATGATCCTGGGTGTACTCTGTGGTTTCAGCAAAGTTGGGCGGGTTTATAGGTGCGTTTATCATACTGGCACTGCTGGTATCGATCGGATATTCTGCGGTTTCTTCCATCAGCTCCACAACTAATGTCAATCTGGGAAACAAAATATCTGATTTCAAGTTTGATACGAATGTTCAATTTACTGAAACAATCTCAGTTGCATCAGATTCAAAAACTTTAGATTCCTCTTCAAAAAACGACCTTGGCAACAACGGGGTAATCTGTCCGGGAAAACTGACAATCTCTCCTTCAATCTCTGGAAGCTGGGCGGTTTCAAAACTTGATGTTCTTTCAATTTACCCAGATTGCAATCCTTCATCCGGAAAATGCCCTGTAATGTCTAATTACAGCACTGTTTCAAAGCAGGAAATCGGCTGGATATCCCAGAACGATTATAATAGTGCATATAATTTTCTGATATCCACAGATTATTACGACCAGACAAATCCGCCGCCATCTTATCTCCTCTCTCCGCTCCACAATCAAAAAACTTCTTACATAATCTACTCACCAACCACATACAAGAATAAGCTTGGAAAGCAAAATCTTTTTTGTAAGGGTTCGGTTTCCGTGGACGTTTCCAAGGGCGGGGCAAAAACAGTTCTTGCGAGCGATAAAAATCCACCTCTTGGAGGTGTTTATTCCTATGACGCCACGTTTGCGAGCACATATACGATTTCCGAATCTCTTAATAATTTGGACTGCGTTGGAGTAGTGAAGCTTCCGGATTCCGGCCTTCCGCCTTTATATTCCAACATTCTCTATGGTTTTGCCCATGATGGAAAGAACCTGATAGATGTTCCGTTTAAAACCTCGCTTACGCTTACAGTCTCAAACCCGCTTCCAGCCATATCATCATCGAAATTATATCCGATTGATGAAATTGCAATGACTCCTGGCTCTACAGCTCTGCTTTACATAACA
>DUGF01000046.1 GCA_013331535.1 Microcaldota archaeon
TGGAGAGACTGGGGTTATGTTGAGATTTGTTATTGAAGGAGCAGTGTTGGAAATTGCTGCAATGGTTACTGTGTTGTTTGACCAGGATGGAGTGCCATTCAGGCCAAACGCATCAATCGGAGTAACGGTTGCGTTCCATTTATCGTTAATGAACGTTTCCATGTGAGAAGTGATATTGTTAGCTGAAAAAGTATTTTCTCCATAATAAAGCGCAGCAACCTCGTCTGCTGAGAGAGAACGGTTGTAAAACCTCACTTCATCCAGTGAACCATTCCAGGTTGATGCTTTTGTATCACTTGCACCGATATAAACAGGGTCGGCTTCTGCAAGCGAGCCTGTTGTTGTATCCGTGGAAGCATCTCTGAAAACACCGTCGATATAAAGGAAAAGCTGGTCGCTGGTTACATCCCTGACTGCTATGACCTGGTGCCAGTTGTTGTCAAGCATCGGAACAGTGGAACTGTTTGCGACTACGGCAGCCGGGGCAGCAGCGATCGTACCACGTATGGCAAAGCTAAGCGTTGTGCTGCTAAAATCCAATGTAACTCCTCCTGCGGCACCAGTCTCTCCTTTGGAAAGGAGAAAATTACCTCCGTGCACAGACTTAAACCACATGGAAATAGCAAAGCTCTGGGTTGCTGACATGTTCATTATCGCAGTATCATTAAGCTGAATATAATCATTCGAGCCATCAAATAGATAGCACGCACCAATTTTACAGCTTGCCCCTGTTTGGATAGTCGGTTCTGCGGCATCATTTACGGTTGCATTCCCAAGCTGGCCGATAAGCGAGTTTCCGGAAATATCATAGGTCGTCTGGTTGTCAGTTGATTCGGAATCATTCATGAATGGATGATTGAATATCGTGGTTGAAAGACGATTCACATACCAGTTGTAGGCAAATGTAAAGGAATCCCCGTCTGCATCGGTTGCGGCAGCGATTGCAGTGAGGTTCTGGTCAGTTGCCGGAGACGACGGCGAAATATTCGCTGATGACATGACTGGTGCTGCATTCTGGGAGTAGGAATTGGAAATAAGAAATGCTAGGATAACGATGACCAGAAAACGGCGTAATGCCATGGAAAGGATACGAAAATAAGGTTTATAAATGGCTAACGGGGATGATACCTCCAACGACTGAGTCAAACAATTGCCCTTTCACATTACTTTCGTTGTTTGCTATATACTGAACCAACTAAGTAATACCGATTTACGATCATTGGTTTTATGTCATTGGTTCAGTATAGATCGAGCCGAGTTTTTTTACTTGGCTCGGGATAACTGAAAGAAAAAGACTCAACCCCTATTTACTTACGCGTCATCTTTCGAAAATAAAGAAAAGATAAAAAATAAAAAGAAAATAAAAAAGAAAAGGAATCGAATTTACTTGCTTCTCAGAGCAATCTCTTTGCTGACAAGCTCGTCAAGGACATCGTCTGGAATAAATCGTCTTCCACCGACTTTTTCATGCGGAATGCGTCCTCTGTCAAGCCTTCTTTCAAAAGCGTTCCTCTTGATTTTGATTCCCTTTTTGTGGAGCTCTTTGATTGCCTCGCTCACGGAATAATAATTGTCGCTGATGTGTGTAAGCGCTTCAACCGCATCCTTTGGAATCAATCTCTTTGTTCCGAGTTTTACAGAAGGCACTGAACCTTTTTCAACCCTGCCGATGAATGCTCGGTAGTTTATTATTGGATTGGATTTCTTGTACTCGCTAAAAGCCTCGCGAACCGAGTAAAAGTCTTCCTTCATTCCGACAACGTTATCAAGAACGGCCTTTGGAATGAATCTCTTTCTTCCGACTTTGACAAACGGAACCGTGCCTCGCTCGATTCTGCCGCCAAATGCGCGGAAAGAAATGTAAACTCCATTGCCTTTCAAATATTCATATGCAGATTGGACTGAGAACAGATCTCTTTTTTCAAGATCATCTTCAGATGTTTTCTGCTTGTAAAGTCCTTGCGCTGCCTTGAAGACATTCGCAACAGAGCTTGAGATAGACTGCTCATGGGCGGTCTGCTCTTTCTTTATCTCATCTACATCGATAGCCCTGTACTTTTCGATGTACACATCATTCAGATCTCTTTCAATAACGATTCTTTTTCCACGAGGCATAGTTTCACCTTCAAATTAACATTTTTAGATTTGTCATTTTATGATTATTCATGTACAATATGTTATCATCAAAAACCTTTAAAAAGCTACCTCAAACCCCCTTCATTCCTCACCACCTGATTTAAACCTCCGAACAAGATAGATAACAACCATAAGGATTAAAAGCCCTGCGCCAACGTAAAGGAGTGGAAATTCATCTTTTGAGGTAGGAGTCGATGGCTGCGAATTGGCTGTGGATTCGTTGATAGTTTCGTTAGTCTCCGGGGATGCGGCACTGAGAAATTCATATTCCTTTGAAGCCCAATTCCCGTCCTTGTCGTATACTTCTATTGAAAATTTCACAACCGTATTGGCAGGCTGGTTGGGGATTTCTGCGGCGTATTGTTCACTTCCGCTTAGATAAACAGATATTGATTTCCAATCGTTATCTCCTGCACTGTATCTTGCGGAAATTTTTTCAACATCAATGCCGCTCGGATAATCACCCGGATCTTCTGCGGATATGACGAGTTTTGTAACCTTCTCTGTTTGAATTGGTTTGATGGAATTTATTTTTGGCGGGGTTGTGTCGAAAACAACATTATAGAAAGTCTTTATGCCTAGATCCACGAGAACTTCTTTTTCAACGTTTTTGAATTTGACGATTACATCAGGAGTTGCGGTTCCGAGTTTTTCAACCCGCACGGACCCACTTGAATTTGTTTTGGCAGATGTTGAACCGACAATGACCTCTGCGTCGAGCGGCTTTCCGCTTTCATCAAGAACATTTATAGTAAGCGGGTAAAGATCAAGTGCGATGATTTTTGTCGTGTCTCCGGATACTTTAAAATTCTCCTCGAGTTTTCCATCCCCGTATTTTACGAAAACGGAAACAGAACCTGGTGCGATGTGAAGCTGAGTCTTTCCATCTTTTCCTGTGGTTTTTTCGATTCCATCAACCGTAAGCTCAGCACCATCAAGAGGATGGCCTTCCTGATCCGTAACTTTTAACGAAAGAATTGAAAGATTAAGAACAAGGTCAAGAATTTTTGGGTGAAGACCGACTTTATCTTCCCGCTTTACGGTTTTGCCGTCATAAGTTGCATTTGTCTTGAACTTGCAATCTAATTTTGCTGGATTTGTTTCTATATTGGAAATTGGAATCCTTATCATACCGCTTGAATTTGTGGGTTTTGGAAGCGTTGTAACATAACCATAACTAAAAGTCGAATCACGCTGGTAATAGATCTGGACAATCGCACCTTCAACAGCTCTTCCTTTTGTGTCAAGAACCTGAACGAATTCTGTTTCGCTAAAGCTGACCGGGCATTCAACTGCTGCAAAGGAAACAGACAGTAATGCAAAGATTATTGATGCAAAAAACAAGATTCGTATATTCATACACTCGATTAAATATGATAAAATATATAAAGATGGATGACAGATGCGGAACAACAAAACGAACGGAACTGAAACGCGAAACGCAAAAACAGGAAACCGAAAACCCGAAACCCTGAACGCGAAACCAACCTTTTTATTTACTTAGAAACCTAATTTTATCTTGTTAAAGGGCCNNTTGTGGGTTCGAATCCTGCCGGGCCCGAGAAATTATTGTTTCGCGTTTAGAGTTTTGAGTTTAGAGTTCCGCGTTTTGAACGATACGGATTTACTGGGAAACAAATGGATCTTGGAAAAGGACTTCGTGAAACGCTTGCCAAGCTTACCAACAGGCCATATGTTGATGAAGATGCAGTGCGAGCTATGATAAAGGATTTACAACGAGTCTTGATTTCCTCGGACGTAAATGTGAAACTGGTTTTTGAACTTTCAAAAAGGATTGAAGAGAAAACTCTTAAGACAGAAAAAATTGCAGCGCTTAGCCTGAAGGAGCATGTAATGAAAATAGTTTTTGACGAACTGGTTGCGCTGATGGGAAAAAGTTACTCTCCGAGGCTTGACAAACATAAAATATTGTTGTGTGGCCTCTTTGGCAGCGGAAAAACCACGAGCGCGGGAAAGATTGCCTATTTTTACAAATCTCGTGGGATGAGTGTCGGTCTTGTAGGGGCTGATGTGGACCGACCTGCAGCACAGGAACAGCTCGAACAGATTGCAAAACAGATAAACGTTAGATATTATACTATAAAGGGAGAACGCAGCGCGCGGAGAATTGTTGAAGATGCGCTGGCTAAGAGTAACGAGGATATCCTGATTATTGATTCGGCCGGAAGAAGCGCTTTTGATGGGGAGCTGGTGCAGGAATTAAAGGAAATAAATGACGAACTAAAGCCAGATGAGACTTACCTTGTTATCAGCGGTGATGTCGGACAAGTCGCAGGCAAACAAGCAGAAGAATTCAATCGCGCAGTGAAATTAAGCGGAGTGATTGCAACCAAAATGGATGGAAGCGGAAAAGGCGGTGGGGCCCTGAGCGCGGTTGCGGCAAGTGGAACGAATGTCGCATTCATTGGAACAGGAGAAAAGATGGATGATTTTGAGATTTATGATTCGACCCGCTTTGTCGGGAGATTGCTCGGAGTTCCGGATATCGCAGGATTGATGGAAAAAGTAAAGAAAATTTCAGAAGAACATGATATGAAGAAATTCGGCACTGGAACCGAATTAGAAGAACTTACGATTGAAACATTTTATGAGCAGTTGAAGGCAGCGAAAAAACTTGGGCCTCTTTCCGGGGTGTTTTCCATGCTTGGAGCAGCGGATGTTCCTAAGGAAATCGTTCAGCAGAGCGAGGGGAAATTGAAGAAATACGAAGCAATGATAAATTCCATGACAAAAGCAGAGAAGAAAGATGCTGGTCTTTTGAGAAAGAACCGCACGAGACTCGAACGCGTTGCAAAGGGAAGTGGTTGTGATATTAAAGATGTCCGGGAATTCCTCTCACAATTTGAGAAAATGCACAAAATGATGAATATGTTCAAGAAGAATCGGGGATTTAGAAAGCAAATGGAAAGAATGATGCAAGGCGGCGGGATAGAAGGACTGAAGAATCTGGGCGGAATGACGAAATGAGATTTATAGCAGTCCAGGAAAGTAATGTGGAAGTATTGAACAGACCGGCTGTTAGCGGTTAGCAGTTGGCGATTAGCAAGTGGCTACTACCTAATGGCTAATAGCTATTGGCAGTTGACTATTAGCAGGTGGACTAGCTAATGGCTAATAGCTAAATGCTGCGCGCTATAACAGCCAAATCTCAATATAATGCTTCAAATCCTGGGGACTAAAACCAGGTTCACGAAATTTGTGAATGAACTGAAAAACTATATCGTTTTTATAGATTCTTAATCAAAAAAGGTATAACCTAGCCGCGGTAGCTCAGCTGGGAGAGCATTCGGCTGAAGAAGAAAAATTCAGAAACCGAAGGGTCGCTGGTTCAAATCCGGCTCGCGGCATTGAAATTTTTTGTCTTGAGTTTAACGTTTCGGGTCTATGATTTTTGAAAGCATCCAAGATCATAAACACTCAATCCAACTTTTTTCTTTTTCTCTAATTCGCTCATTGTCCATTCCTGCAGCATTTTCTTGAATTCCAGGAATTTATCCTGCCCTATTTCTGCATTTCCTACTGCGTAACGTTTGCTTTTCGTATTAAAGCAGAATGCGCACTGGCTCAAGCCCTCCACATTGTGCGAAAAATACGTATCCGCGCAATCGCTTCCTCCATCAACTTCAAAACATCTCGTGAGTTTGACCGAATCATAACATTTCATTGAAAATCCGGATTCAAAAACTATTCCACAACCAAACAGATATTCGGAGCTTCTGGGCCATGAGGAATACGCGCAGTTTTTGCTGTAAACGCAAATGACGGAACGGTAGCAATTCGCAGCAGTGCTGCCCCACTGGCACTCAATAAGGTTCGTATTTGTTCCGACCATGTGTTCTGGAGTGAAATATGCTATTTTTCCGAGATATTGTAAGATGGAATTCAACGAAATATTTTCAGCTTCTGGTTCGGATATCCGCAGTTGTTCCGCGAGCTTTAGCGCTTCGCCATAAGTAACGACGCGATTTGGAGGAATTTGAGAAAGCCCTGGCCATTTTGACATTGGAACAGGAAGTCCACTGAGAACGGATGGAATAGTATGCGGTACAACTACGTGCGCGCTAAGCCATTCCGAGTAATCGTCAATATTCCCGGGAAGCGGTTTCCCGAAAATAAGCGCCGATGTCTTGGAGAAAGAATCGTTTATGATTTTCTTATCCTTCGGGGGTTCGTGATTTGTGGTTCCGTCTAATGCGGCTATTGCGTTCGTGTGATTCAACTCTGCACCTGAAACCAAATCCATAAGCGAGGGAAGCTTTTTGTCACGGATGAGTTGGTCCGAGATTTCGGAAAGAAGTTTGCTTTTGATTGACAGGTATTTGTCTTTTGGCAGAGTCAGGTTTCCGATTATGTGACTTTTACCGACCGCATTAAAGGAGAAGAACGCCTCGCGGCAATTTTCCAGGCCATAAGAATAATAAGAATCCGAACAAACAGGGCTGTTCCATAGCTCAAAGCAACGAGTGTTTTTGAAAAGGATGCTGCAACGGATACAGAACTTTCCTTCACCACCTTCGTTTGTTCCGAATACGTTTTCACAGAGCCGCAAATACTGCGAATACGCGATATTCTTGCAGCTGTCGATTTTCACTGAATCAATGATGAAAAAGCTGTTCGAAACGTTCGAGCTTTTTTCAATGAATTTTGAGTTTCCGAGAACAATATTTCCGCAATAGTAGAACCGCTCGTTGAGCGAACTGACAATTGAATCAATATCCTTTATCTCATTAATCGAAAGCGGCTCAAATTTCTTGTTGAAATCGACTTCGTCCATTCCAATAAATTTCGCGTTGTTGCAGAATTCGCTGCTAGTGAAAACAATATCATTGCCCGACTTCGCGGACTTCTGGATAAAACGCTGGTTGTTCAGTTCCATCAACCAATTCCTGTAATCAGAAAGCTCGCCAACCTCTTTTCCGAACAATAGCTTACATGTGCTCTTCCATTGGTTGTTTAGCTCTGGATATGCACTTCCTATGGATTCCATAACAGATATCGTACAACTATTCTAATATAATAAATAGCTGACAATTGTCAGGTCATCTTTATCATTGCAAACCAACATTGAAAAGTGGGTGGTGTTGGTGATAGAACTTTCAGAAAAATTTACGGTTGCATTGGATACGATGGTTCAAACTGGGGACACGCGAATTATCGAATTGTATATTCAGAGCCGCAGGTTTTCGGACAGGGGAACAACCGAACTAAACTCTGCAATCGAAAACGCCGTCATGGAAGCAATAAAAGTTTGGGGGGAAGGAGGTTATCTTCCCCCGCTCAGTCACCTAAGCGGGCTGGAAGATGCAAGCACAAGCATAAGAAAGGCGGCTTTGAAAACCGGCATTCTAGCAGGAATACGAGTGTGCGGCGGAAAGATACCAACGAAAGAAGATATCGAACGAGCAATAAAAATTGTCGAAGCTAAATTCGGACCGGATACGTCCATGTCACATGAACTCATAGTGTCTTCAGGGGCTTTTAAAACGAAATCCCCTGGAAAACCAAGACGCCATCGAAACCTGTTAAAACATTAGTTACCCTATAGGTAACTAGATATCGAGAGAAATTGCAATAGATTCCAAAATGAGCCAACTATATTCTTAAGTTATAGTTCGTCAAGCAATTTCGGGAGCAGCTTTCCTTCAGCCTTTCTTAAATTCTCCTGCAGGGTGCGTCTCTTAACCCCTAGTTTTGCAGCAAGCTCCTCAAGATTCGCTTTTTTCGGCCATTCGTAATATCCCATTGAAATCGCGGAAACGATTGCATACCTTTGTTTTGGGGTAAGACCGAATTTTGACTTTGAGTCGACCGCGTTTTTGATTGAGAAGATTTTGGTTTCACCAATCTGATCGAGTTCATCGAGGAGTTTTTTTATTCCGCCAGGATTCTCTGCAAATAATGAATAGGTTTCATAGCCATCCTTTGCATAACAAGAAGAAGTAACCGAACATCCGCTTCCCAAAACAGCATCATAGGATGTTTTAGCCGCCTTCCATGAAACCTCAATAATTGCTGAATTTCCGGTAATACTGAGCGGTTTTACTTCCAAAACCCGGCCACCTTGCGAAATTCGGCTTAAAAAATCGTGCAACATCGCCTCGCCAGGAGATGAAATTTTGTAGCTTGCCTTGTTTACTTTTATCCCAGAATCAGTATTACAAACGCGTGAACTTGTTTCTTTGACTGCCAATTCCGGAAAAAGGGAAATCGCATCAGTAAACCAACAGTCATGATGATAAACCCCTATCTCGCAGAATTTCATTTAGATACGCCCTTCTTCCCTTTCAATCCCAAGAGCTGTGAAAAACCAAGCTCCAACAGATGGTTCGTATTGTCTGCGGTTTACCTTAAACNNTACTCACTCTTTCGGAATGTTCTTCCCCAAAAAGTTTAACTATGGCTTCTCTGCCTCTTTCCTTAGGGTCTTTCATAGGGCGAGGCGGCTCGCGTTTTCTTACAGGTAGCTGAGTTACTGTTGCGTCTCTAGCTACAACCATTCCTGCCATTGCGCTCGGATTACAATAATCGCCTTTTTTCCCTGAATATATGGAGACAACTGTGGGATTGGCAGGTTCAACTCTTGCACCTTCAACACAAACGCCGCGTTGTTCCGGTCCTTTTCCATCTTTTTTCCTTTTCCTTGCATTTTGCCCATTTAATAGGCGAGAAAGCGGATTTGAGATTAAAAATGCAAAAAGACCTGCCATAGTTGTTCCAAGGGCAGCCATAAGCAGCTCGCCCGTGTAACGTGAATTGTCTTTATTATAAGCCGAAATTGCTGCTTGAGCATTTACTTCGGTTTGCGCAATGTGAGCTTCTTCGTCAGAAACTTGTTTCAAAAATTTCGTATAACCTTGCTCAGCTTTATCCATCGCATCTTTTGAAGATGGGCAAACCGCACCTTCCAACACTTCAGACATTGGTTGGCCATATCGTTTTACCTGAACCTTAAGGGGGTAACCAATTTTAGCACGAGTCTGAATATCTTGAGCGAGATTTGATGGAAATTCTCCATCGTCCAAGGCAGAGCAGGTTTTAAATAGTTCTATCTTCGCCAGTTCCATGTCTGTTAACTTTCCACTCACGATTTGGCGTGCAATCCAGTAATCGGGCTTTCCCCGCCCTGTTTGGGAGATTCGAAAATTAATTCTCGAGTTTTCAAGGGAAGATAAAAATTCTTCTGCCTGTGCTTTATTAGTTCGAAGCCCTTCTGAAACTGGTTGGATATCTTTTAGAGTGAAATGTCCCGCAACGCAAGCTGCGGCAACAGAAACTACCAATCTAGTCCTAAATCTAAGATCACTCATGTTATATATTGTAATAATCCATGTTTTTAAGGGTTTCGGAATGTCATTCCCAATAGTTTAAAACAAAATCGTGCAACAAGAGTAGTACGTAAATAATGCCAAGGTTTGATTGGCTGCGGCCAATAAACCTCAGCATACTCGTTGATACTCGTATGCCAAGGTAGCTCAGCTAGAGGTCTTGTGTCTTGAAGTTTGGCGTCTCGGAACAAAAAACAAGACGCTAGACACGAAACACGAGACATCCTGATTTGCGTAGAGCGCCAGACTCATAAGCACAGCTTAATGAGTTATGAGGGATTTTCCCGATGATAAATTAGTGCGTTCTAAGAAATCTGGAGGTTCGGATTGAACGGCAATCCGTTCAATTCACCTCAGATTTTGAGAAATCTGGAGGTTCGGGAGTTCGAACGGGCCCTTTTGACAAAGGTTTTATTAAAGGCAAAAGCGCTCCAGCGGAAAAGCCATAAGGGTTTATTCAAAAACCCGACTGGAAACGAAAATCTCCCCCTTGGCAAATTTTTTCTGAAGAAAAAATTTGACAGACTTGAACCGCAGTTCAAGCGGATGGCAATTTATTTTAATAAATTGCCAGACAAGAACGAACCGTCGTTCTTGCGGATGGCAAAATTTTCTTTCAAAACTTAAACGTCCTTTTCGCAAATTTAATCAGGCTCGTGGTTCCGCGAACATAAAGCGGAGCATATCTGCCTGAAATTTTCCCATTCTTCAATGCCTTTAACAGTGCCTTTGGATTATCCATATCAAAATCATCCATTTCAACATATGCATTTCCGATTTCAAAAATAAAATGAGCATCGCTTCCGGCACCCATTGGTTTTTTGTTTTTTGTCGCAAACGCAAGTGCCTGCTGGTTAAAACCACTTACCATGCATCTTGCATTGAAAACCTCGATAATATCTGCTTTCTCTGCTCCGGATATGTAACCACTCCCGTGGCGGGTTGTATCACACATATGCGGGATATAACTAAGTGCGCCCTGGGATTTTATTATGTCAAGGCATTCTAGAAACCCCAGTTTGGGTTTAATGAAATCAGTCACATAAAGCGCAGTCAGATCAAATTTCTCTGCGGTATAACATTCTTCACCCTGGATGAATTTGAATCCAAGCGAGCGGAACTCCTTAAATGAGGAAATGGAAGAATGGTCGGTTATCGCGGGAATTAAACCGAATTTACGGCACGTATCCGCGATTTCCCGCGGCTCGTTCAACGAATCCACGGAATATTTCGTATGTATATGGAAGTCTATTTTCATATCAAAGCACCGGAATGAACTAATTCAGATATTATTTTTTCTGAAATTGAATCTGCATTAGCCTTTTCTTTGCCAATCCCTTTAATCATTATCCTCCCGCTCGCATAAATGCTTAGCGAACAATTTTCGAACTTAACTAAGAGCACGGCGGGAGTTTTCGCGATTGTTTCGCCGATGCCCGCACGGTCAAGAATTATTTTTTTATCCAGCAATTTGATCTCGTAGGCATTCGAACTGGCGCATGGCTCAACTGTGTAAAATTTCGGACCTGGAATATTGCTTCCGGTCTCGCACTCTTTCTTCACAGCCTTTTTTTCCATAGAATCTCCTTTTTGAACAGGTCAAAGAAAATGAATTCCGGAGCTCGGGCATATTGCTTACCAAGGACGAAATTAATGGCTTGGGATGCTGCAAGAGTCCCTGATAGTGCGACGGTTGGCGCGATTATGCTTGTGCATTTGTTATATTGCCTGAGCATGGATTTGTTTTTTGGAAGCTGCATTAGTTTTCGGAAGCTGATTTGGGGGTGCACCACAGAACACATACCCGATGCGTTGGAAGCGGAACAAAAAACAAATGGAATTTTCAGTTTTCCGCACGCGTCCGATACTGCGATATGCGCCTCGATATTGTCTGAACAATCCAAAACTATATCGCAACTGGAAAGTTTTTTGAAATCAGAAGAAACGAATTTTCCGGGATAAACAACAACGTTTGCATCTAGATTGATTGATTTAAGCCGAACTGCAGCAACTTCGGTTTTTTCCATATCAACCGCAGGCAGTGTTGCAAGAAGCTGCCGGTTGAAATTTGAAAGCTCGAAGCGATCGAAATCAAAAAGAACAAAAGAATTTACACCGCAACGGGCAAGGGATTCTATTGCAAAACCGCCTGTGCCGCCAAGGCCGATAATACCAACAACCACGCTAGTCAGCTTGCGCTGTTCTGAAATAGAAATCGTCCCGCGATTACGGAAAAAAATCTCTTTCTCAAATCCCATTGTCCTCATTTCCGATCCAATTGCGTTCAGGTTCACTGAAGTTCCAGGGGGTCCTTCAGCTATGCTGAAGGGGCAGTGACCAAATGTCACTGGATTAGCCCTTGGAGCTTCACTTGCGCCCCATCTGCGGGTATGCAATCCTGTTTCTGGCCACGGATACTCCGCCAAGAGAGCTCACGGGCTCCCCAAACTTGGGCATTATTGATTTGTAAACTGGAGTTCCGATTCTTTTCAACCGTTCATCAAACACGTGCTCCCGATAAGAAGAAATGGTATAAAGAAGATAAAGACCCGTGGAAATACCTACCCACGCTATAACAATCGTGAACATTTTGCCTATATCTGTCTTTGGGGTTATATCCCCATAACCAACTGTTGCAAATGTAACTGTAAGAAAATATATTGCATCAAGAAATGACCAGCCTTCTATATTGTGATAAACGAAAGCGCCAATCAGATATAACAATAAGATCAATGACACGGCGTAAAGGAGGTTTTGCTTAATCTGGGTCATACAATTACAACTAAAACAAGATTAATAAAGAATGCGATGCCAATCTCAACCACGAACGAATTATATTTGGTGGCATTTATGAAGATTTTATTGGTTGGTAATGGGGCAAGAGAACATGCCATTGCTGAAAAAATAGCCGCAGAAGCGGAACTTTATACCATAATGTCCAGAAAGAATCCTGCAATTGCTGCGCTTTCTAAAGAGTACTGGATATGCGACATACATAACCAGGAAAAGGTCGCTGCATGCGTGCACGGAAAGGATATCGATATCGGATTTGCAAGCCCGGATTCGGTGTTGGCTGCTGGAATCAGCGATGCGCTTGCTGAAACCGGAATGCTTGTTGCGTCCCCCACAAAGGCAGCTGCACGAATAGAATGGGACAANNGGATATATGAGAACCCTTATGCAGAACTACAAAATAAGCGGCGCACCGAAATTTGAGATTGTGGACAACGAAAAAGATGCTGAAAGAACAATGCGGGACTACGGAGAAGTCGCAATAAAGCCGCTTGGACTGACTGGGGGAAAGGGTGTAAAAATCAGCGGGGACCATTTCACAACCATTGAAGAAGCAGGAGAGTATGTTACAGACGTGCTGAAAAAAGATGGGAAAATTCTTATTGAAGAAAAACTTGATGGGGAGGAATTCAGCCTTCAGGCATTCTGCGATGGAACCAGAGTAAGCACAATGCCGCCAGTGCAGGACCATAAAAGAGCATTT
>DUGF01000064.1 GCA_013331535.1 Microcaldota archaeon
TGAACATGCATTTATGCTGGACTATGGCCTAAAGCGAGCGGATTATATAAACTCGTTTTTCAAGGGGTTGGACTGGAGCACGGTAGAAAAAAGACTTGGTTAGATTATTTAAGCCCTATTGCGCAATCCTCTCATGTCTTCTCCGTGCAAATTATGTTCGGCCATCTGCTGCAAAGACTACTTTATTACTGTAACCTCTTTTGACGTCGTGCGAGTAGCGGAAAAACTAAACAAAAAACCAGAAGAGTTCGCAGTTCTTGAGCCCGCCCGTATTTTCAATCAGGACAACGAGACTGTGCTGGAATGTTACAACTATAGCGGTGGCAAGGAGGATAAGGGCGGAACACAAACACGCTACGATTATATTCTTACGTTCAAATCCCATCCATGTATTTTTCTGGATATCAAGGCGAATCTTTGTACAATTTTTGATGTTGCTCCGCGCGGGTGCAGAAGCTANNTTCCATTAAACCTTGAGGGAAAAATGCTTCCGCATCCAAGGTGTCCGAGTATTGCCGGTTTTGCGTTTCGAGTTTCGGGTTTCGCGTCTAGGATTTCGAATCCCAGACGACCCGCATCAACCAGTCTCGAATATGCACGCGAGCTTGCGGAATACAAAAAAATAGTTTCCGAATGGAATTCAAGGCATGGAACAAAGGAGGAATGTTTTGAGTTTATACTAAATCAAACCGAAAAAACGATGATTTAAAAGTTTTGTGTGTCAAATTACATAATCGTGTTTACCATGAGTAGCTTAATACATTTTGATCGTTCTTCTCAGAATTCGTGCAATTCAATGCGAGCAGCAATCTTCGAAAGCGGAAAATTAAGAGTCGAACGCATTCCAAAGCCAATTATTGGTCCAGATCAGGTATTATTGCGTGTTGCTGGCACCGGCCTATGCGGTACTGATGTCAAAAAGATCGTNNGATCCTAGAATTTTTGGTCATGAATTCACAGGGGAAATTGTTGAATGCGGTTCTGAAGTACGCGTGGTGTCTGTTGGTGATCGAGTTGCTGTTTTTCATCATGTTCCTTGTCTTGGTTCAGAATGCAAGCCCTGTAATGAAGGAAAATTTTCACAATGTCCTACATATGCAAGTGTAGATACCTTTGCTGGTTATGGAAAACCCAGCGGAGGAGGATTTGCAGAATACCTTGTCCTGCCAAAAGAGGTAGTCGCGCGAGGACTTATCAAGATTCCCAATGGCATTTCGTATGAGGAAGCAATCTTTGTTGAGCCTCTTAATTGCGTTCTAAAGGCAATCGGAATGTTCGGAAAATATAATCTGCCAATCGCAAAGGGAGAGACTGTTTTGGTTATAGGTCAAGGGGCCAATGGTTTGTTATTTACTCAGATTTTAACCAGGGTTTACGGGGCTAACGTGATAAGTATAGAACCTAATGCGTACCGAAGAATGCGTTCAGAAGAATTCGGTGCAATCGCTCTCACATCAAAAGAGACGCATCGATTGCACGGGCTTGGCATAAGAAAAGCTGTTGTTGCCTGCGCATCTGAAAAAGCAATTTTTTCTGCTGTTAATTTGGTTAATGAAGGTGGTGTAGTCGTATATTTTGGAGATCTTATGCCTGGCTTGTGCGGGAGAACATACTGGAATGAATTATCCAGAACCGAGCAACCAACTATAATCAAAAACAGGCTTGTTCTGCCAAGTTATTCTTCTGCTTTTGAACTGCATGATGCAGCAATCGAGTTGGTGTTTGGAAGGCAATTAGAGTTGCGATCATTGATAACTCATAGGGTCGGTCTGATGGACCTCAACGCCGCAATAAAAGGATTTGTAACTGCAAAAATGTATGCCGAAAGTGCTGAGGGCGTACTAAAAGTTCTTGTTCAGCCTGATCTTGATGCGGCTCAAGTTTCAGCTCCTTATACGTCATGGTGGGGGTATTTCGTCAATAAATGGGTTGTTCCGGCAGTGGCTGTCGCAGGATTATGCCTAGTGCCTTTAGCAGGTATAGGCCTGTATAAACAACACACAAAGTTTCTGAAGAACGGTTGCGTTAATCCACCTAATTCATGTGATTATGTTTGTGAAAAGGACCAGGGCCCAATACCCGGAAAAATGAAAGCAAAGGTAGATGGGCAAATTTTTTATCATGATTATAGTTGTTTTTCACCACCGTGATTTTCGTTTTTTACTGTTTCGCAATCCCCCACAACGCATCAAAATACTTTCTAAAGCTTTTTACAGCCTCTTTGCTTTCAAGCAAAAACGCCTTTGGTTCACTGGTAAAAAAGGCGATGAAAACTTTATTATTATAGAAAACGATTTCCATATTTGTTATCAGATACTGTGGTAAGTATCGTATCTCGGATTTCTGTTGCGTGGTTTTTACCATCTTCCCTTTAATGTCATGGTTTGCAAGCATCTTTACTTTAATTCCTTTAGCAACTCTTCTTAGATGGTGCTTATAGAAAAAATCCCTCCATCTAATAGTTGTATTATACTGTGCTTCCTCTCCGTAATAAGCACCTATCACAAAATATTCTCCCCCTTCTTTTAATTCATCAACGATGTTTCTGAAAAAATTTGTTACACCTTTGTAACCGTCGTAAAGTGTTGCCTCAGTTTTCAGCTCAGCAGATTTTTTTTGTTTTTCCAGTTCAGGCACGAGCTGCGCTAAAAGTGCTCTGTCCTGCTCGAGCTTTGAACGTTTTTCGTCAAGATAATCCAAAATGCGCCGTGGGTCCATGGCGCTAAAATGTTTTATCTTCCCTTTCATCACTTGTCCGACCAGTCCTTTTTTCTCGAGGCGGTCAAGGATTTTGTAAACTTTTGAAGACGAAACCCCTGCAAGCGATGCCAGTTGCCCGGTTTTGGAATTACCCAGCTTCAGGAGCGCGAGATAAACTTTAATCTCTCCCTTAGTAAGTCCTATCTGTTCGAGCAATCGTGTATCCATATCGTCCTATTCTGAGGTAATTTTTATTAATCTTCCTACTACGACCCCCTAGGGGGAAAATAATACATAAATACGCAGGAAGCGTAACTTAGCTTATGTCTGAAAATCCAGTTTATGATCACCTGAACAATGAGTGGAAACGTACCTGTAAGGTAGTGCTTGGCGGAGATGTCGGAGAGCTTAAAGACTATGAAAAATGGCTTCTTGAGCTTAAACAGCCGCGGCTCAAGAACAAGTCCGCATTGTCAGGAAAGGAGGTTGTTTTTTCATCAATCGATTATAATCCCGATGCAAAATGTGTAAGTTTTGACGAAACAGATTTCGGAAAAAAGTTTGAACCGCTCACTGTAAATGAAATTAAAGATGTTGAGTCAATGTTCGGGGCGTTGCGCGAGCGGTTCTACTATTGCGGAAATATCGTTCTCGGCAATTCGCAATTCGTTGAAAAAAGCTCGAGCGTAAGCAATAGTCATTATGTTTACGAATCTGCGAGAATTCACGAGTCAAAGAATGTGGCCTATTCAACCATTGCAAAGAACTGCGAAAATATTTTCGGATGTAATGTTGGGTCTTTTTCAAATTACGACATACGCTGTCACCAGCATGGAAAAGGCGGAAGAAAGTTCGAGGCTTGGCTTACATGGATGTCTTCGGATTGCTATTACACGTATAATCTATTAGGATGCAACGATTGCTTTTTTTCGTTTAATCTCCGCTCTAAAAGAAACGTGATCGGCAATTTCGAATTGCCCAAGGAGAAATATCTTAGTTTAAAGGATCATCTGCTTGAGCAGCTTAGGGATATCCTCAAACAAAGGAAACGCGCTCCATCGCTTGCAGAAATCGTGAACGGATGCGGCACACCGCAAAAAGATACTTTGGCTTCGCTCGCGGAATTTGCAAAACCTCACGAGCAAGAAGGGCGTATATCAGAAATAGAAAAAGCATTTTCGGAAACCACTAGTCTCGTGTTAGGAAAGTCGATTTCTGGACTCAAAGAATACGAATCCTGGTTAAAGCGCCATATCGTTGATGTTGGAGAAGTTGAGAGCGTACTCGGAAGCGGAAAAATGCCCGTTCCGAATTACGAGAATTACCATGCGTTTGATGGAAACCTCAATCGTTTCGTGAATCTGTCCGAAGCTGGCGCATTGGGCGAGAAACTGAAACTTTCAGAATCCGAAACCGAAAAGATTGATTTTTCTAATGCATCCGCAATCCTGAAGGGCATTGCCTTTCTTTATGCTCAGTTCCATGACGGCGTATTCAATAACGTAATCAACTGTCCCATAATAATAAATTCCGCCAACTGTTATAGCATCCTTGGTTGCGTCAATGTAAAAGATTCAGCATTTTCCACTTGGCCAAATGGTTCTGACCACGTTTTTGGTTGCGCGTTTACGTTCAATTCTTCATTCAGCCTGAAATGCTACTCTTCATTTAACCTCGCCCGTTGCTTTGAAGTCGATTCCAGTTCCAACAGCTCTGGCAGCTATTTTTGCCATAATGTGGAAAACGTGCATGATTCCATGTTCTGCTTTAATGCAAAGAATCTGAGGTACGCGATTGGAAATACAGTTGTTGGCAGGGAGCAGTATCTGCGTGCAAAGTCCATGCTACAAAACTGGCTGATTGAAAGGTTGGAAAAGGACAAGGCAGTGAATGCGGACATATTTAATATCAATTCGGTCTAATATTCCGTGGTTGATTTCATGCCCGGAATCTCAGATTTACCAACTCTTCTCAAATCCATGCGTCCAAAGCTGGTAAAGGGCGAGCTCGTTTTCTGTTCGGTTCCACAAAAACAATTCGCAATCATTTCAAAAATCCACACGGAATTAAACCCATTATTGGTATTTCGCGAAGACGAGGGCATTACTCTTATCATCGAGAAGAAAATAGCGGACAAAAACAATCTAAAATACTCTGGAACCTGGGCGTTTATTACCCTTACCGTAAACTCAGACCTTTCCGCGGTCGGATTTCTCGCAACGATAACAACCAGACTCGCGAAAAGCGGAATTCCCGTCAATGCAGTTTCAGCGTATCATCACGACCATATATTTGTTCCGCACGATAGGGCAGATAATGCATTGCGAATCCTCAGGGTTTAAACGCTTGATGGTTTTAATATATCCGAATCAACTACGAGTCACGAGGTTTTCACATGGCAAAAAGCAAAAAAGATTTGGGAAGGAAATTGCAAAATATCAAAAGAAGGATTGAGGAACTAGAACCCAAGGCGAGAGATGATCCTTTAAAAAAGAATCACGCCTTACACGAAGAACTCGACAAGCTAAAGAAAAAACTGCAGGAAGAAGGCTAATTCAGTCATAGGCGCCGGTCAGAGCGAAATACGAACATTTAAATTCAAGATCTGACATCTATGTATTTATAAAATATAAGAATCTCTTATTTTTTCTGTTCATTTAGAAGTGTGCCTCCCAAAAACACCTTCGTTTAGAATAGACGAAATTGAGATCTAAACCAAGGTGAAAAATATATGAAATTTAGTGATATGCATCTAGATAGTAGGACAATTTCTGCGTTGGATTCAATGAATTTCGTCGAACCAACCGAAGTACAGGAAAAATCGCTGACCCCGATTTTGGCCGGAGAAGATGTCATGGTGAGAAGCCAGACTGGAACCGGAAAAACCGCGGCATTTGGAATCGGGCTAGTAGAGCAAATCGCGGCTTCAAAAGGCGCAAAAAAAGGATTAGTTTTGGCGCCAACCCGGGAACTTGCATTGCAGATAACAAAGGAATTACGCTCCATAGCTGCAGGCCATAAATTCAGGGTATATGCAGTATATGGTGGGGAAGAAATCGGTCGTCAGCTCGCATTGATTGCGCGGGGTTTTGAAATTATCGTTGCAACTCCGGGAAGACTGATCGACCACTATAAAAGGAAAACCTTAGACCTATCTGTTTTCAATATCGTTGTTCTTGACGAAGCAGACAGAATGCTTGATATGGGTTTCAGAGAAGACATTTCCAAAATCATGTCTGCGGTAAATGAAACAAGGCAGACGATGCTTTTTTCCGCAACTCTTGACCGAAGTGTGTTGGATATTTCCCGCAGGTATCTCCAGTCTCCTCTTTTGATAGAGCTTGGCGAAGTTGGAAAAAAGGATGATATATCTGAAGATGTGATAAAATTACCAAGAAGAGAGAAATTCTTCAAGTTAACCGAAATCCTTCATCAGGAACCTAGTTCGCGGGTACTTATATTTGTTGCAACTCAGGGAGCAACTGAATATGTTGGAAGAAAGCTTCGCGATCAGAATATAAGTTCTGATTTTCTCCATGGCGGCATGCGCCAGCAAAAAAGGGAAAGAATCATGAGAGATTTTCATGAAGGCAGATTCAGGGTTCTCGTAGCTACTGATGTAGCTTCAAGAGGCCTGCACGTGGATGATGTTGCGCATGTAATAAACTATGATGAAGCCAGAGACAGCGATACTCATTTGCACAGGATAGGCAGAACCGGAAGAATGGGGAAAAAAGGAAAAGCGACTACTTTCATTGAAACAGATGCGTTTCAACAGACCAGAAGAATGGGTCGTCACCCGGATTCAAGGGGTCCAAGACCAGTAAATCGTGGGTTTGGTAACAGACCGAGACAGGGAAGATTTGGCGGAAGACGCTGATTGATGCAAATATTTTTCTAATTTTTTTTATTGTATTGAAATCCAGAGATTCCACTATGGAATCTCTATCTGTCAATTTCAAGTTCCAATAAGAACTTGAAAGCTGGGAAAAATTCATAAGGGGTTTTTCACGGAAAACAAGCAAGCCATCGAGACATTACTATGTCGAGATATTTGAACGGAACGCCGTTCAATTCATCAGTTTTTGACCGGTGGTTTTTGACAATTATAACTTTTCAATGCACAATTGTTTTCCACTGAAAACAATGCGCATTATTTTCCGCAGAAAATAATTGCGCACAAAATTTCATAAATTTTGTGCCTGCTGCATATAAATACTTTCCGTGTGTGCTTTCATTCGGTGAAAAAATGGCAAAAAAGAAAGCAAAAAAGAAAGGCAAGAAGAAATAATAATAAATTTGCGTGCTGCAATCTTTTTGTAGCACGTTTTTTATTTTCTCTAATTTTTTACGAGGTATTTTTCATGGTTTTATTTTTGTCCATGCGGTCCATCTATTTTTTCACGTGAAAATTGTCATATGGAATATAAAAGACCTGGTTCTCATCTAGGTTGCTCGTTGGCCTTACGTTTTTTGTAGACTGGGTTAATAATATTTCAAATCGTTTTTCTTTTTGTGATAAGCCTCAAACAGTAAACTATAAAAAATTGCGTTAATTAGTTACATCTATGGGCTTTTGGAGTTGGGTCAGTTCTATTCTCACCGTAATCCTAGTCCTTATGGTCGTTTTCGGTGCGTATTTCTTTGTTTTCAACTCTGCTGGCGAGGCAAGGGAGTTCATAGTAATTTCCCATCTAAAAAGCCCGGTTCAGGGTGCTGAAATTACGGTCTATGATATAAATGCAAATGGGACAAAAGGAGAGCTCATTGCTGGCCCGGTCTTGTCAGATGAATATGGCTATGCGGTCATGAATCTCACAAAACCAGCGTCCCTGCGCATTCTCGTGGAATCAAAGGGAGGAAAATATTCGGATCCTCTTAAAAATGGATTTGTCAACCTTCCGAGTGACAGAGTATTACTTGCAGAAATCCCCGTGAACAATACTTATGCAGTAGTGACCCCATTTACGACGATGGCTGCAAGGTATGCCCTAAGGCTGATGGAAAATGGGGTAGAGCAGGATCTTGCGGGTTTCTCTGCCAATAATGCAGTGGGTTCGCAATACTCGATTGAAAGCATAATAACTACCAACCCAGTTGCAGCCTATGACAGCGAAAACGTTAAGGGGGCTTCAACAGAAAGGAGGGAATACGGAATACTCCTTGCCGGGTTTGCGCAGGAAGCTGAAGGACTCGACGTAAGTTTAATGGGGTTGAGTGATGCGCTCAGCCAGGATTGGTCTGACGGGGTTCTAGACGGTACGGACAATAGCAAACCGATATCAATGCAAGCAAACGATGGAAACACTATTCGGCTGTCTGCGTCCATCGGAACTTCGGATTTGCAGAAGGGCATAAACAAGTTCATGCAAAGCGGCCATGACGTGACCAATCTCCCTGTATTTTCTATTGCAACCACCCCCTTTCGTAATAATCCCAGTTTCTTTATAACGAGCGTCGTACTTCCTGCATGGGTGAATGGCCAGTTCGGTTCAACTACGTTAGAAGTTGCTGGTGGAACTCCGCCCTACTTCTGGAAACTCAAAAAAGGATCGGCCATGCCGTTTGGATTTACGTTGAGCACTGACGGAATAATCGTCGGCACTGGGAAATTATCCTCCACTTCAGTCGAATCCATCTCGCCGCCTTTTTCAGTTATAGTTACGGATTCTTCAGATCCACCGAATAAAGCAGAGGCAGAATTGCGTATAAAGGTAGTTTCCCAGCCACCTGATTTCACCCCCATAATGCTATCCTGTCAAGTAGGAACGTCTTGTGAAGAATCTATTACTTCCACTGCATCAGGCGGGGTCCCGCCATATTATTTTGTTTCGTACTCGTCAGACGTCGGCGAATATCCACTTGATTTTATCTTATGGAGTGCTGGGACGCTTGCAGGAACCCCCAGAACTTCTGGAACTTATGCGTTGAATGTTTGCATTGTCGACCTTGTTGGAAACCAGAAATGCCATGACGTCAGTATTTCTGTTGCTGAGAAACCAAGCACAGAAACAAAACCGCCTGTGGACAATGGCGGCGGGTGTATGACTGGTCATTATAAAACAGCGTGTGGCTGCTGCCTGAACGACTGGGTATGTTGTGGCGGGAATTGCAATCCACCCGCATTTTGCTGATTTTCAGCAGTTTTTATATTTTGCCAGTTGTCCGCGAGTTCTTTTTGGATTTCGGTTCTGTTTCCGCTAGACTCGAAACTCAAAACCCCAAACACTTGTGGGGTCTGACTACACGCTTTTTCGCTATTACCCAAACTAGACCCAGAACCCGGAACATTTAACGGCAGGACACTAGACCCTGGACACGAGACAATAGAACTACTCAGACCGCACGTCAATCGTCATCGTTTAGGCCGTGGCCGAAGCTTAGGGCTTAACTCAGTGATCACCGTTGTCATCATCGTAATCTAATTAGTTCTCTCAATGTTTTTTAATACATGGCAACGGTGAGACTTGAACCGCAGTTCAAGCGGATCACCGTTGTCATCATTGTAGAAATAAATGTTTGTTAGGACAAATGGTCTTGCACTCTACAACTAAGTGCGGTATGTTAGCCAGTAGCTAGAAGCCAGGAGCCACTACCAAGAAGCCAAATGCTATCTGTTCTTTCCTTTCCATTCCTGTTTTACTCTCTCGTAATCAGCTATTCTTCCAATATCCAGCCATTCAAACTCAGCCACATATGCATTTATCGGTTTTCCTGCCTTCAGAAGCCTTGGGAAAACCTGTTTTGCAAAATCATCTTTTTCTTCAATAAAATCAAAAACCTGCGGCTCAAAAATATAAATTCCGGTATTGATATCGTGTTCTATCACCGGTTTCTCTGAAAATTCGGTTATTCTTCCGGTTTTTCTGTCAATTTCCGCAACCCCATATTCAATCTTCGTTTCTTTTTTCAAAAGCGCTACTGTTGCGATGGCCTTGCTTTTCTTATGGGATCTTATCATATCTGCCAGGTTTATGTCTGTGATATGATCTCCCATCAGAACCGCGAACGTTTCCTTTACCTTTCCGCGGTAATCAAGAATTGAACCTGCGGTATTCTTCGGCGTATCCTCAGTGGCATATTCTATTTTAACACCGAATTTTTTCCCATCTTCAAAATAATCCATTATCTTTTCCTTTAGGTATCCGACAGTTAATGCAAATTCCTTTATCGCGTGTTTCTTCAAATGCTCAATAAGATGCTGCAATATGGGTTTTCCTCCAACCGGTAACATTGGTTTTGGAGTTGTATACGTATATGGTCTTAGTCTGGTTCCTTCCCCGCCGCATAAAATAAATGCCTTCATTTAATCACCAAAATCCAAGTTAACATTTCATCTCAAATATAAATATCCAAGTAATCCGCCAACAATTGAGCAGATTATGTTAGTAATGCCCTTGCTTCCTATACCTTTTTCTTCAAATACGCCTATAATGCTATCAACAGCGCTTCCAACAAGTCCGATTAGTCCTACATAAAGAGCGGCATTGGGATCAATTCCGAATAACCATATCGAAACCGCACCAATGAGCGTTCCGCCTGCAAGTGACATTAAAAAACCAAGCATGCTAACTGCGCCGCTTTTTCCTGGTTTCACCTGCTTGAAATTCTCAAGGGAAATCGGATTTTTACTGAGAACTCCAAGTTCCGAGGCGAACTTATCTGCCATCACTGCTGCAACAGATGAAATATACGGCATTGGTCCAATCATAGGGCTTGCAACTGCAAGAATTGATGGAACCAATCCATTTGATAAAACGTTTTCCCAACTTCTTTCATGTTCGTATATTCCCATATCTCTTTTTTCATAATGTTGATACTTCGTAGCAATAACTGCCATTGCGAAAAAAAAGAGCATAAGGGCGAGGTACTGAAGTCCTCCAAAGAAGTATATTAATGCCCCGAACGTAACTGCGAGTGCAATACCGTTTTTATCCAGTAGCAGAGCCACTCAAAATCACTTTGTCAGAATTATTTCCATTGCAGAAACCTTGCTCATTGAGCCGTCTTCCGACGCGAGCTCTTCAGTCTTTATGGAAATGTTTTTTACCTGGCAGCTTGGCATAAATCTATGTCTGACTATTTCGGCAACATCCACAGATTTTGAAATCAGGTTTCCACGTGCCTTAATTGTCACTTCCGGAGCCCCATTATTGAACTGGGTTATTACTGCCTGAACATAGCCCATCGTCCCCTTTTTCCCTACATATATTATTCCGTCGTTTCTTCTTTCTCTTACAACGACTGCTTCGCCCTGTGCCTTTGGTTCTTCTATGTGCGTTTTTGTCTCATCTTCCATGTGTTCACCTTTTTCTATCATTGTAGTCGTAGTCTCCTTTCGGAGCATATATCTCTATTATAAAAAGTTGCGATTTAAAAACATTGATATATGTCCAAGCGAATCGCGGTTCTGGATCGCAACTTGTGTACGAATGTCAAGTGCGGGTACGTATGCGAAAAGGTATGCCCAGTGAATAGAATGGGTCAGGAATGCATAGTCACTGAAAAAGATTCTGTTTTTCCAGTAATATCCGAACAGTTATGTATAGGCTGCGGCATCTGCGTAAGGAAATGTCCCATGTCCTGCATTTGGATAATCAATCTGGCAAGAGAATCTGGAGAACCGATCTATCAATATGGAATTAATGCGTTTCGTCTTTATGGTTTGCCGCTTCCTCAAAAAGAAGGAAACGGAGCGGTTTCGCTTGTCGGAAAGAACGGAATCGGAAAAACAACCGCTATACGGCTTCTCTCGCGCCAGCTATCACCAAATTTTGCTGTTTTTGACCGCACGCTTGCAGAAAAAGAGCTTCTTGAAAAGCTTCCTCTCGAAACCAGGAGATATTTCCAAGCAACCGAAACCGGAATACGTGCAAGTGTCAAGCCGCAGCAGGTTGATAAAATACGGGATGTTTTCAAAGGAACTGCAAAAAAATTATTATCAGATATCGCCGGAGAAGGCGGAAAACCGAAAAACAGTGCGTCTAATGTTGAAAAAATTGCAATCGAATTCGGAATAACCAACATTCTTGACCGAAAAGTCACGCAGCTATCTGGAGGAGAGCTTCAAAAAGTTGCAATTGCAGCCGCGTTTCTCAAAGATGCCGATATCTACTATTTTGATGAACCAACTAATTATCTGGATATCGGAGAACGGTTGCGGATGGCAATTTTGCTCAAAAACCTGGCCGGATCCAGGCAGGTTGTCATTGCTGAACACGACATGACGATTCTGGACTATGTAAGCAGCTACGTGTATCTTTTCTATGGGGACGAGAATGTCTATGGTGTAGTTTCCGGAGTCAAAAACGTCCGAACTGGTATAAATGAATATATCGCAGGTTATTTGAAGGATGAAAATGTGAAGTTCCGCGAGCGCGAGTTGCGGTTCACATCTCACAGTGAAGGGGAAATAAAAGCAGCCGTGAAAATAAAATACGGAAAAATGCAAAAAACGTTTTCCGGAGCGACTGGGATAAAAGGTTCAAAGGGCGATTCAAAAAGTGATGCGAAGAGCGATACAAAGGGCGGTTCTCAGAATTCAGTTGGCTTTTCATTTTCCAGTGAGTCAGGAGAAATCAGGGAAGGAGAAATTCTCGGATTAGTCGGAAGAAATGCCCTTGGAAAATCCCTTTTCGTGAAAATGCTTGCAGGGATAGAGAAATTGGATAACAGAGATGGTGATGGAATCACGGGTTTGGAAGGATTATCTATGTCCTACAAGCCGCAGTATATCTCCGCAGATGATACTATTGTTCGCAAGGTGTTTGAATCCCAGACGCTCGATGGCTCTGTTTTTGAAGAAGCAAAGCGAGCCCTTAAAATTACTAGTTTGATGGAAAAGAAACTCAACGAATTAAGCGGTGGAGAACTCCAGCGCATTGCACTTACTCTGGCTCTGAGTCGAGTCGCGGACCTTTATTTATTTGACGAGCCATCTGCATTCCTTGATGTTGAGCAGAGATTCGCGTTTGCGGAATTGTTGCGAAAAGTAATCAGCGAAAGCGAAAAGAGCGCGTTTGTTGTTGACCATGATATTGTTTTCATTGATTCAATTGCCAATCGTTTGATGGTTTTTACAGGTGAGAGTTCAATAAAAGGAAGTGCATCTGCACCCCAGAGCAAGCNNGGAATGAATTTGTTCCTGAAAGGAGTTGGAATAACGATGCGCAGAGATAAAGACAGTCATCGTCCGCGTATCAATAAGCCATCATCAGCATTGGACACTGAGCAGAAGGAGAATGAAGAGTATTATTATACAAGTTAACTCTTTCCAGCTCATATTCACAACCAAATACGTAGTATCGATTCGTGATTTCTGGTTTTACCTCGTTGGTTGCGAATGTCAAGAACGACGATTCGTTCTTGATCATGTTCATGATCGATTCGTCGATCATGACATAGGTCGATCCAAATTATTTATTTGGATCGGGATACTCGTATTATTTCTATTTTTCGGAGTGCGCACTTAAGTTATAAATGTCAATTTCCAGCCCCTTTTCTTTCTCAAGTTTTTGCACGATTTCATCGAGCACCAGTTTTCGTATTTCCATATACTTTTCGCGCCCGATCTCAACATTTGCAATCGCATATCTTTTGCTTTTGACATTGAAGCAGAACATGCTGTTTGAAACATTATCGCAATTATGGCAAAAATAGCAGTCAGTGCAGTTGTTTGAATCGCTGACTTCAAAGCAACGGGTGATATTTTCGGAATTGTAACATTTGATGCAGAATTTTGATGAAAATACATAATGGCATCCAATCATGTATTCGGATTGCCTTGGCCAGAATGAATATATCACATGTTTTGACTGGTTTAATGCAGGGGCTCTGAAGCCATAATGCGAATTATAGTACATCGGGCACTCAAACAGATTTGAATTTGTGCCGTATTGGGTGTCAGAAGTAGTTATAGATATCCCGCGCAGGACGGACGAGGAGTTGGCAAGCGTTAATCCTCCGAGTTCGCTCTCAGTGATCTGTTTGTTCCCTAATTCTCCATATGCCTCCTCAATCGTAACTACTCTTTCCTTTACGTCTTCATAAAATTCAAATCCAGGCATGTAAACTTCTTTCTCGCTTATCTGTGATTTTACTTTTATCATGCCTGAGACATGCCTCAAAAGCCATTCTTCGTACTCCATAAACCCGGTTAGCTTCTTGCCAAGTATAAGCGAAGTCATCATCTGGAATGTTTTTTCAAATTCGTCAGTTTCGGCCATTAGTCCACCTCCATTCCTTTTCCGGTTATTATGCCTATTATTGACGGAACCCGTTTCTTTTTCTTCAATTCGTCTGCGATTTCTCCAACAAGTTTTGCCTTCAGCTCCGCATACCTTTCCTTGCCAAGCGGGATATTTCCAATCAAATAATGCCTGTTCTTTTGGTTAAAGGAAAACATGCAGTTTGACGAATCATCCAGGCTTGCGGAATAATAGCAATCTGTTGTTACATTACAATGAAATAATTCCATGCATCGCGTGGTTTTGTACGGATCCAGAATCTTTATGCAGAACTGCACGTCCCCGCCAAAGCAACAGCCGAAAGTATGTTCCGGGTTGCGTATTGATGTAGTAAATGCCACGTATTTTCCATCATAAACATCCTGGCATTCAAGTGCAAAATTCGTGTTCACGCAGCGATGGCAGTTTACTGCGCTGTTCGAATTTCCAAGTACTATATTCCCGGTATAATATGTTTTTTCCCGCACGGCTTCAAGAATGGAGTCAATATCCTTTATCGAGTTTATGTCAAACGGAATGCCCGCAGTCTTGTCCAAATAATCCGGGACTTCTTCAAGCCCGATTACCCGCGCATTTTTCGGGATTCGGTTTGAGGAGATGACGATCCCTTTATCAGATAATGCGGATTTCCGCTTTTCGATCTGGTCGGTATACTTCTTTAAGTAGTCGCGGTATTCCTCGAGGTTTCCCATCTCTTCCCCAAGCAATACTTTGCAAGTGTTATCCCACGCCCGTTGCAGTTCAATGGCAATCATATTAACGGTTGTGTACTTGAACAAATATAACTCTGATACCGCTGTAGAGCGGTTTTGCCATTCACATTCATCAATATTTAGATACTTTTACTTAGACCCTATTTGTTTACGTTCATGGGATCATCTTATTATCCTCAAAATCTCATTCAAAATCGGCATTAATTTCCTTTCCGCCTTCCGAAGCAGCTCCGCACAATTACTTTCGCTTATCCCGAGTTTCGCAGCCAGCTCGGCAATGTTCGTCCTTTTCGGCTCTTCATAATATCCGTGCCTGCACGCGAGATCAAAGACCTCAAGTTGTTTGTCAGTCAGAAGCTCGCTCGCAACCTTCAGCTTCGAGAACCCGCTTGTCCGGAACGCATTAAACGAAACCATTTCTTTTGGTGTAATATATCTCTTTGATTTTATTTTTAGATCGTATCCTCTGTCCTTAACTAGATTTATGAAATCCTTTAAGTTCTTGTAGCCCGGGGCAAGCATTGAGACGTGATCCACTCCGTTTTCAGTCCATGTCGGTTCTATCCACATAGTTCCGGTCTTTGCCAATGCAGGTGCGGTTGCGATGTTTTTGTTCTGCCTGACTAAAATCTGCGATTTCTGCGGCCCTATCATTACAATTTTTACTTCTGGAACTGTTTTGAAGCTTCTCCAAAGCTCAACGATTCTCTTTAGTTGGGTGGTATCCACTTCAAACATGTTTATTATTGTTTTTTCGTCTTCTCCAACAGTTGCCAGCCATTTTATTTTCACATCTTTGATTTTGTCGGTGACTGCAATTGAAGTGCATTCATGAACCTGTTCAAGTTCTACTATCAAAGGTGTGCTGTGCGCGCTGTTTGAGTCCATATTTTTGTTCCTCGTTTTTCTAATGGTTGTTTTTTCTCCTGTAACATTATTCTTACACTGCTTTGTTTACTCTATAAAATTAAAGCGAATAGAGTGCCAGCGAATATTCGCGTCCCTATATAAAACAGGTTTGCTTTGCAACACCTTACANNAAAACGTCATAATTTTATCCCTTTCCATTTAATGTAACTATGTTGCCATATGCCGGACGCAGACAGTGAAACAAAGCTAAGGCTATACATGCTTATTGTCAATCGGTATAAGAGCCTAATCTCTGAAAAAGAAAACAAATCTATTTCTGAGATTCGTCAGAGAGTTTCCCCGTACAATGATTTCATTTCCGCACTGAAAACGCGCCTTGCTGGTGGAATAAATCACTATTCATATGAAAAGCATTTTTTGCAGGCTATTCAGGCAGTTCTGGGTTATCTGCGTGAAATCCATAATTTGNNGGAAATGGACCAACTGAAGGCAGCCGGGCCAATGGATAAGGCGATTCTTTGCGCCGCACTTTTGCGCGCTCTTGGTTCAGATGATTGCAAGGTTTATGTAACAAAAAAAGGTAACGTGTTTGTTGGATTCAAATGGAGCAAGGAAAGCTATATTATCGAGCCTAAAGGAAGTTCCATGCTAAGCGGTTCTGCGGCAGATAATATCTTCATCGGAGACCAACTTGCTTATATATTTAGCGATACATATTTTGAGAGTTTTGAAGACGGGTAGAATTCGGACACATGCCCGTATTTTTCGGTGAAAAAATGGATCTAGAAACAAAAATAGATTTAGTAAAGCGAAAGCCTACAGAAGAAATAGTTACAGAAGCTGATCTGCGAGAGATATTCGAGACTTATGCCCATCCAAAACACTATATCGGATTTGAAATATCCGGGATGGTTCATCTTGGTTCCGGGCTTTGTACAATGCTAAAGCTAAAAGACTTCTTGGAAGCAGGCATAAAACCAACGATATTTCTTGCTGATTATCATGCATGGATAAACGGAAAATTGGGAGGGGATTTAGATGCAATAAGAAAGGTTGCAACGGGTTATTTCAAGCATGCATTTGTTTCACTGGGTTTACCTGAAGACAAGGTCGATTATGTCCTTGCCAGTACCATCTATGATGCCGGATACTGGAAAGACGTCCTCAATATCGCAAAAGACACAACCGTAAACCGCATGTTGCGGTGCATTACAATAATGGGCAGGAAGGAAAGCGACAGCATGAGCAGCGCGGTCATTTTCTACCCAGCTATGCAGGCAGCGGATATATTCAAATTGGATGTTCAGATTGCACATGCCGGGATGGACCAGAGAAAAGTCCACATGCTGGCACGCGAAGTTGCACCAAAGTTCAAAAAGAAATTCGTTGCTGTGCACGGACATCTTTTACCTGGATTGCAGGGCGGGGCAAGAATGGACCCGACAAAACCAGTTTCAGAGGATGCTTCTTTGGAAGCAAAAATGAGCAAATCCAAGCCTGGCTCGGCCATATTTATCCATGACAGCGAGGCGGAAATCCAGGATAAGATAAAAAAGGCATTTTGCCCTGAAAAAGTTTGCGAGGGAAATCCTATTTTTGAGACCGCGGAATATCTTATTTTGCGTGATAAGCCACTAAAGGTCGAACGTCCGGCAAAGTTCGGCGGGGATATTGAATTCGCAGATGCGGCAGAACTAGGGAAAGTTTACGCTGACGGAAAGCTCCACCCAATGGATTTGAAAAATGCAGTGGCGCGCGAGCTTATTGCGATGCTCAAGCCATCGCGGGATTATTTTGCAAAGCATGAGGAATATTTGAAGCAGATAGGGGAAGCGGCGATTACGAGATGACTCAACCAAACAATGCTCTTTTCGCCCTTTGCATTAGTCCAACTCTCTTGGTAGGTAAATCATTCGGTCTCATTACTCCAGTCCCATCTGAAGCAACGCCATCTCCTACCAAAGGATTTGCGGTTTTTTGTCTTAAATAATCAAAAACTACTTTTTCTGCAGTTCGAGCGTCTTCCCTTAAACAAGTGACGTCTGCGGTATCTATTTCTTTTATTGTCCTGCGCCTGGCAAGTTCCATATGGCTTAGCTTTCCAAGGTCTATCATGATCCTTTCTATGGATCTTCTTGCTCTTGTCATTAAATCGTCTGAAAGTTTGCTATATTCGCCACGGAGTTCTCTTGCATTGATGATGTCAGCAATTGCTCCACCCAACATCCTTTGTTCGCAAACTCGCAAGGCCGTTTCAAAAGACTCTTCTATTTGTTGTCTTACAGGATAACCATATTCTTCTTTTTCGCTGAATTCAGCAATAGCCTTAACGTCTCCAATATTTCCACAGGCTCGTAACGCCTCTATGAATACTCTATCGCCCAGTCCTTTTCTTTTAAGCAAACCAGTAATCTCAAGATGGAATACTGCCTTTTCACACGTCTTTATACCCTCTTTTATCCCTTTCAGTAGTTGTTCTTCTATCTGCTTTTTATCTTCTTCTCCAGCTCGAGTAAATACGTCTGCAAGTGTGCCTAACATGCTGCTTCCAGCAAGCGCATTAAGCGCGTTTTGAAACTCGTGCTCAGTTATCATATCAAGGCCTTCGTACCACCAAATATCCAATAGATATTATGGTAAGAACTGTTTTTAAATATGGCTGTTTATGTCTTTTAGGGAGCGAGGTAGAGATATGATTTAAAATTCTGTCGTTACCTCAGCTATTTCAGGACTTTTCCGGTTTTTAGATACCATAAATAGAAATCCAACTCGCCCTGCGGCAGGTTCGCAAGAGTGCATATTTTTTCCATTTCCTTTTCGTATTTCAAGTAACGTTTTCGGTCAAGCGATTTCGGAACATCTCCCTCAATTAGTCCGTTTTCATGGAGCGTCCTTAATATGTGCCTGTCCAGAATCGCAAGATTTTCAAATCCGATATTTCGCAGGAAATGGCTTGCTTCTTTATATCCAAGTCCCCTGATGTTATCAACCAGCCATTCGCGCAAGTCGAATTCGTTTTCCGCCTCGGTTATCATTGCCCATACGTTTTCTTTGTGTTTCCTTGCACCAATAATATATTTTGCCCGTACGTTATAGAATCGGTATCCGAGCCCGCGCAATCTGTCGCGCAGCTCACCCTCTTCCATTGTTTCAAATCCTGTTTCAATTGCATCCTGAACTTTTATCCCCATCTCAGCGCTTGAATTCGCGGTAAGCAGGCAAAAGCAGAGTTCGGAAAAAACAGCGGCTTCATTTTTTCTCTTTTTCCGGAATTCGTGCATCTTTTTGCGGACGAGCTCCCCGATTTCGGTTTTTTTGAGCCGTTCGATTTCAATAATCAGCTTTTCCATTATTATCATTCCCGCAGTCATGATTTCCATTTGAGGTTTTCCATTTTCCTGATGACTTCTTTGTTTTTAATCATCATTTGATTTGCAATCACAATTATTTTTGTCCATTCTCCTTGCACTGGTTCAACAGGAATTATCATTTGTCCGTTACCCTGGACTTCTATCATGACCTTGTCGTTTTCTCCAGTGATTATAGTTTGTATTCCGCCTCGCTTCACCCCAACAGAACGGACCAGTTTCAGAAATCGCATCGCAGCAGTTATAGCCTTCGCGGCAATGTGCAATATGAACGGCTCGACCTTGAACCATAGCATTTTTTTATCCGTGTATTCCGAAAGCGCGAGCTCAACTTCCTCAGATGAAACTACTCTGTGCCATTTCTTGAAAAAATCCGCGGTTTTCTTTCCTTCGTTGAGGTCGTATTCAACAAGATTAATCCTTCCTGCGCAAGACGATGTCGTAACAAAATCAGAAGCGGAATTTATCCGGTGCACGAGCGGTATAATCTCGGAGTCTGCCTTGCCGGATTCCTCATGTTCCAGCAGTTCCTTCAGCTTTGAGGATTTGAAGGTTTTCCATGAAGAATCAGATGATTTAAGTGCC
>DUGF01000074.1 GCA_013331535.1 Microcaldota archaeon
CACTCACGCTTGCACATGACCTGGGAATAAAACCGGCAAGCGTAAGCGAGATGCTGAAAAAGCTTGAAAAAAAAGGATTACTAATATACAAACCATATTATGGTGCAAAGCTTACGAAAAAAGGGCGAAAGATCGGGGAAAAGGTAACACGAAAACACAGGTTGATAGAACGATTTCTTGGATTAATTGGGATAAAAAGAAAGGTTCATGAAAAGGAATGCGTACTCGAACACGCAATCCCGGATGATGTGGAAAAAGGAATAAAAAAACTTCTGATGCAGAAGGGGGTCCCTCTGGCAAACCTGCGTGTTGGAACCAAAACCAGAATTCTGGGAATAATGACTGATAAAAAATCTGCACAACGCTTGAAGGATATGGGACTAACAAAAGGCACACCCATCACAATTACAAAAGCAGCGCCGTTCAAAGGCCCGATAGAACTTTCTGTGCGTGGAACAAGACTTGCAGTAGGAAGAAAATTATCCGCAAGGATTTTTGTAAAGTAGAAATGTGAGATGAAAAAATGGGAATGTTGGATATAATCGGGGAATCCTGTTGCGGATATGGCAAGACCCGCAAAACTTCAAAACCAACCTGCAGCACAAAAAAAATAAGAATAGCGCTTGCAGGCAATGCGAACGTGGGCAAAAGCGCTCTTTTCAATTATCTAACTGGATTGCACCAGCATGTCGCAAACTGGCCAGGGAAAACAGTTGAAATGGCAGAAGGTTCATTATGCTACAAAAATTATGAAATAGACATCATAGACCTTCCTGGGATATACTCCCTTTCTACATTTTCAAAAGAAGAAAAAGTAACGCGGGAATATATTGAAGAAGAAAAACCAGATGTTGTCATCAATGTGGTGGATAGCTGTGCGCTGGAAAGAAATCTTTTCTTCACTCTTCAATTGCTTGAGCTCGAAGTTCCGGTTGTTTTGGCGCTAAATCAGAGTGATGGTGCAAAAAAGCGCGGGATTCTCATAGATGAAAAAAAGCTCTCGGAAATACTTGGAATTCCAGTAGTAAAAACGGTTGCTACGACCGGTGCGGGAGTTGGCAAACTGCTTACATTATGCACGATTACATCAGGCCTGAAAAGAAAGGCGAAAACTGAAAAAGGGAAAATAAACACTGACAAAAGATATTTGGCTGCCGGGAAAATAGCAAGAAAGACCATGAAATTAACCCAGCCAAAAGAATTGCTTGTTGATAAGATAGATGAATTGACAACGCATGGAATTTTCGGATATATAATAATGCTTGTAGTTCTCGGCGTGGTATTTTATTCCATATTTGCATTCGGAGGTTCGGTATCCTCAATTATCGCGGATTTTTTTAATACACTAAAACCGCAGGCCCCGGACCTGGCTACAAAATTGCTATGGGAAGGACTGTTCGGAGGCTTTGTAGCAGGGATTACGCTTGTGATTCCGTATGCAATCCCATTTTACATCCTGCTTTCAGTGCTTGAAGATACCGGGTATATAACAAGAATAGCATACCTGCTCGATGGCATTGCACATAAAGTCGGATTTCATGGAAAGGCAATAATCCCAATGATACTCGGATATGGCTGCAATGTTCCGGCATGTTTCGGGTGCAGGATATTGGAATATGAACGGGACAGGCTGGTAACCGCTTTTGCAGTAACCTTGATTCCCTGCACCGCGCGAACAGTTGTTATACTTGCACTGGTTGGCGCGTATTTGGGAGCGGAATGGGCCATTGGAATTTACATATTCAATCTTGCTGTCATCGCAATCCTTGCTAAAATAGCGTTCAAAGCCCTTCCAGGGGAACCGATGGGCCTGATAATGGAAATGCCACCATATAGAATCCCGTCTCCAGGTGCGATCCTGAAACACACCTGGTGGAAGATAAAATCAATACTGCTGGTTGTATTTCCATATTATATGGTTGGCGGATTGATATTCGCAGTGGCATATCTTGTTGGGGCGTTTGACCTGTTAAACAGCACCTTTGCTCCAATAACCGAAGGCTGGCTTGGATTGCCAGCGTATGCAGCAACTCTTTTGCTGTTCGGAATTGTAAGCAAAGAACTTATTGTAGTATTGCCAGCAGTGTTGTATGCTACCACAGACCTTTCAACCATACTGACACCAGTGCAAATGATCGTACTCACGGTAGTCGCATTGTTCTATATTCCGTGTCTGGCAACAATTGAAGCACTTAGAAGAGAATTCGGGCTTGGAAAAGCACTGGCGATTACCGCTTTTGAAATCGTGTTTGCGATAGTGCTTGGCGGATTGGTGTATAGGGCACTGGGCTTGGTCGGAATATTTTGAAACTAGGAAGTAAATTAAATTCTAACTGGGATACCCACTCATGCAACTTTCATATTTATCCGAAACACCCGGCATCGGCGGAACGCTCAAGAACGCACCAGAGGATTTCATTGTCGAGGAGGTATGCGAGGACGGAACCATATTAGAACTGGACAAACTAATCGAACGCTCCGGAGAAACGAACGAAACGGAGGAACAGAAGTGGAAGGAAGGAAAGTTCACGCATTTTATTCTTCAGAAAACCAATTGGAGCACCGCAGACGCGATACGGGAGATTGCAAGGCGATTGCACATAAGCCAGACGCGGTTCAATTTCGCCGGAACAAAGGACAAAAATGCGATTACAACGCAACTGGTTTCTGTTTTTGGGGTTCCGCCCGAACAGGTTAGAGAACTTGGAATAAAAGATATTACGATAAATGGAGCGTGGCCTGCTAGCGAGAAAGTAGAACTCGGTGCGCTTCTTGGAAACAGATTTCGCATAAAGGTAAGCGGGATTACATCGAAAAATCCGGAAGAATCTGAGAAAACTGTTGCGCGGATATATGAAGAAGTTGGTGGAAAATTTCCGAACTATTTCGGAGAGCAAAGGTTTGGGAGCACAAGAAAAAATACACATATAGTTGGCAAATTTATCATAACTGGGGATTTTGAAGGCGCGGTGATGGAATATCTGGCCAGCTCGGAAGGCGAGATCAACAATGAGGCAAAGGCAGCGAGAAAAGAGCTTGCAGAAAACAAAAATTTTAGAACCGCACTCACAAACTTCCCTAAACACCTCCGCCTTGAACGCTCCATGCTCGCACATTTGGCAGAGGAACCGGATGATTATATCGGTTCCCTGCGAAGGCTTCCACGCAACATCCTCCTAATGTTCGTCCATGCATTCCAGTCAATGCTGTTCAATGAGATGTTATCAGAACGGATACGCGAAAGCGGAAAGGAAATTGAACCTGAGGAAGGGGAACACCTAGAGGACGGTTCTGTTATAGGAAAACTAATCGGATATGAAACCGAAACAAACGAACGCGAAGAGGGGGTATTGCAGCGTTACGGAATACGCAGGTCAAACTTCAGGATAAAGGCTATTTCGGAAATAAGCTCTAAAGGAAGCTGGAGGCCGCTGTTCGCGCAATTAAAGGATTTCGAATTTTCTAAAAATTCGAAAGATGTGGCTGTAGGCCGCACGGATTTTTCGTTTAATAAAAATACAGAAACGTTTACGTTCTCACTGCCTGCAGGAAGTTATGCAACAATGGCATTAAGGGAATTTATTGATGCGAAAAAAGATATTGGATAAGGAAGGAGGATAACAACATGAAAAATGATAATCACGAAGAAGGAATTTCATTCTCAGCGAATAAAATATTCTACAACTCTGAAATGCGTTTCTGCCGCAGCTTCAGCTCTCTTGCAATTGGTGTGATTGGAGAGAAGCTGGATGTGCTTGATGGATTCTGCGCAAGCGGAATACGCGGGATAAGATATGCCAAAGAGAACAAGAACGTGCGTTCTGTTACTTTTCTTGACTGGAGCAAAAATGCCACTGCGCTTGCAAAAAAGAATGCGGTAAAAAACAAAATAAAAAAAGCGAGGTTCGCGAACGAGGATGCGGTAAAGTTCCTGGTGGGCGGTGCGGAAGAATCAGATTTTGACGTCAATTTTATTGAACTCGATCCGTTCGGAACTCCAGCACCATACCTTTTTGCGGTGTTTTTTCGTATGAACGAAAATAGGAAGAAAACATTTTATTTATCCGCTACTGCAACTGACACCGCTGTTTTATGTGGACATGAAAAAACTGCGTGTGTGAAGAATTATCATGCAAAAAGTCTTAACAACGAATTCACACATGAGAACGGAATGCGGATTCTCCTAAGGCGCATTTCAGAAGCAGCCGCTGAATTCAATTTTGGAATTACCCCCCTTGTTTCTCTTTCGGACAGACATTATCTCAAGGTTATCGTAAAATGCGAAAGCGGAGCAGAAAAAAGCGATGAAAGCATTGGCAACTTCGGTTATATTTCTTATTGTGAAAAGTGCGGATGGAGAGAAAGCGGGAAAAAGATTATTGAAAAATGCGGGAACTGCGCGAATATTACTGTATGGGGTGGACCGCTTTGGATTGGAAAACTGCAGGATAAGGAAACGATCTCAAAAATGCGAGAACGCAACAACAAAAAAGAGTATGAAGATGCGGAAGAAATAGAAAAAACTCTGGCACTGATTGAAGGAGAGATTGAAATGCCACCTGGTTATTACAATGTTCACAAAATGTGCAAGAGAATTTCCATGAAAAGCGTTCCAAAAATGAGCAGGATAATCGAAGAATTGGATGCGGATGGATTCAGGACTGTAAGAACGCATTTCTCGGATATTTCTTTGAAAAGCAGTGCAACAATAGACGTCATTGAAAAAGTTATCAGGCAACTCAGATAATTTCCAATTCGAAATATTTTCTTATTCTGTATTTTATTTCATCACTTCGCCCAACATTTAGCGAAATTTGGAGCCCATAACCGGTAGGTTTTTTGAAAATAAATCCTTCTTTGACAAGTTCTTCTGCCAATTCTTTGAATTTTCCCTTGAGATGAGGCGGAACCCCTCTGGCAACGTTTTCAAATGCGGTGTGGCTTTCGCCCCATTTTCTTTTCTTGGCAAGCCTGTGGAGAATGGAGGCTTTGAGTTCATCATCTGATACCATAAAGTTCACTTGATGATACATTCAACGTATACGTTTAAAAGGTTTTATATTCATAAAAAAAGTATGGCAACAGACCAACCGGTATTACTAGAATATTTTGGCGACACACCACTTCTGCGAATGCTGGATTTTCTGCTTGAGAACAGATTATTCGACTACTCAAAAAAGCAGATCATTGAAGAAACCGGATTGGCAAGGGCCACGTTTTACAAATACTGGGACCGGCTGGTTGAATTGGAAGTTGTGAAGACAACCCGCGTATTCGGAAAAACAAAGCTCTACAAATTGAACGAACAGAATCCGGTTGTCAAAAAAATAAAGGAAGTAGAACTGGCACTGATTGAAAGAACCACTCCGATGCTGGTTAAAGCAAGTGCACGTTAGCTCGAATTTCCGACTGATTTTAGGTATTCGGATGCGCCTTCCACATCATTTGAAACCTTATCAAAAAGTATTGCCGGATCCAGTAGTTTCATTCTGTCCTTGATTTTATTCCGCAAAAGAGAAATTGCTATTTCGGTCACTGTTCCGGTTCTTCCTGACGGAGTAGATGGAAGGGAAAAGTCAGCATTGCTTTTACTGCGGTTCAACTGATTGTCTATAAATGCCCCATCCGCGGAAATAAACAAATCAGATGGACGAATACCTTCCTTGAGAGTTCCGAAAAGTTTTATGCGGATTATCGGTTGTTTTTTCGCGCCTTCTGCCAATTTTTTCAGTTCCGCAAGCTTCTCCATTGCCGCATTTCGCACGTCTTCCATGCTTGCAAGAGAGAATTTCAATTCCGCGTAAAGAAACTTTCGGTGCGGAATTTCAACAAAATCCGCCTTTTTTGTGGCAGTATCAAAAACAAGATATCCTCTCGGAGCGGTTTCATCCTCCTTAAGCTGAGTAATAACAGTACTTCCTGGAATTAACACGTTTTCTTCGTGATTAATTATAGTTTTGTGGATATGCCCGTTCACAATCAAGTCAAACGGTAAACCTGAGATTTCATCCATAGTGAGATCTTTTTCCCCGCCAAGCGAAAAATCCTTTATGGTTTGGTGAATCATGAGAATTCGAAGCATTCCACTCGGCACTTCAACCCGTCCTACAGCAGTCTTCAATGCAGTTGCTGCCAGATCCTCTGGCACGCTTCCCATTCCGAAGATGAAAATCCTTTCCGTGTTTTTTTCAAAAACGGTTCCGCTTCCATGAATATAGTTGAGAACACCAGTAGATGCAAGAAGCTGAACCGGATTAACCATGTCCCTGCTTCTTCTTTCGTGGTTTCCGTGGATTGCATATATTGGAACACCAGATGTGCCAACTTTGCGAAGCATATCCACTGCGTGTCGCATTGTTTCCAAACGCGGGATTTTCACATCAAAAACATCCCCAGCGTATAGAATAAGGTCAGACTTTTTTGCCGCGTCTAGAAATGCCGATTCTGCCTGCTCGGCTGCATCATCTTCAAAACGGGCATATCCCAGATGAGTATCAGAAATAATGGCGATTTTCACGTTAAAGGATTGGTGAGACACACTTTAAAAAAGGGAATGGATACAAATATTCCTATGATAGAAGAAGTAGTTTTCTCCCTTTCAATGGTGGGAATCGTGCTCCTTGCAACTTACTTTGTTACAAGGCAGAATAAGTAAAATAAATCAGGTTAGCGGGCCCGTAGCTCAGGGCCCTTTTGACTTCTGAAACATAAGGACAAAAGCGCTCCAGCGGAAAAGTCCTTAAGCAGCATAAGTCCGAGGGGCAGAGCAATCCGGTTGGAGCGTTCGACTGATATCGCACAAATGCAATAGAAATCGAAAGGTCTTGAGTTCAAATCTCAACGGGCCCATGCCCATATCCCTTTCTTTTGGGAAAAGAAAGGTCTGGGGGTTCCCGATGGAACGACGATTCGTTCCATGGGCATCATAAACGGTTTGCCGTTTATGAATGTCGCCCCAAAGAAAACAATTTGAATATTATTATCATGCCCATATCCCTTTCTTTTCTGTTTCGAGTTTGTATTTATATCCCCGCGGTTTCCCGTATTCTTCTTATGAAATCTCTTACTTTATTTATTATATCCCTTTCTTTCGAAGAGGGGAGGCTGCCTTTTACATTCAATAGCTTCCATAACGTGGTATCTATCCTATCCAAGTCCTTAGAATCGCTCTTATGATTTTCAATCAATCTTGCCAAACCCTCAGTGTCCCCGCTCAAAACCAATGAACGGATGTTGGATTGCGACAGTTCCCTGCTTAAGAATCCAAAAAATCTTGACCAACGAGAAGGAGGTTTGGTTTCTTGCTGCTGAGACGCACCGTCGGAAGTAGATCTACCACGAGCCCCACTCACCTTTGTGAATGGAGGTACCTTAACTCGGCTCATGACAGAAATATATGCGCAAAAGAATTTTTAAACATATAAATAACCCGGAGTAGACAAAGTGCGGAAAAATAAAAAATAGAAAATAAAAAAACAGAAAAGAAATAATAAAAAAAAGAAAAATAAAAAGAGAAAAAAGAAATTCCGGGGAAAAAATTTATCCGAGAATTTCCAGGTCAGAGCTGAATGCACCCATAGATGCTGGTTCTTCGTCAGTTGAGCCGCCAACAATGCTCGCTCCTTTTACGCCGGTTACTATTGCGACAATTTCCAATTTACCGTCGTAATTCTGCATTATTCTTGCGCCCCACTTTACGTTAGCCTCTCCGTCCATTTTCTCTGTGATCATTTCACCGGCTTTTATTGCATCACCAAGTGTAAGATCTGCACCACCAGAGATGTGGATTAATGCACCTTTTGCACCTTCAAAGTCAACGTCAAGCAATCTGTTCTTTATGACCCCTTCGGAGGCTGCGCGAACCTTGTCTGTGCCTTTTCCTTCGCCAACTGCGATAAATCCGACTCCACCACCCTGCATAATTGATCGAACATCTGCAAAGTCGATGTTAATCAAAGATGGCTGGGTAATCGTCCATACAAGGCCGCTGATTGCCCTTGCAAGGATTTCATCTGCAACCGCAAATGCTTCTGTCATTGGCAGGTTCGGGAACATCTGAACCAATCTGTTGTTGTCAAGAATAATTACCGAGTCGCAGAATTTCTTTAATTTCTGAATACCCTCTTCTGCTTTCTTCTTTCTTGCTCTTTCAAGAGCAAATGGGTAGGTAACCATAGCAACTACGATTGCACCTTGTTCTTTTGCAACTTGTGCAACAACTGGGGCAGCACCACCACCAGTACCACCACCCATACCTGCGCAAACAAATGCGAGGTGAGCTCCTTCAAGCTCTTTTTCAAGCAATGGTCTGTCAACTTCTGCGGATTTTTCACCGATTTCCGGATAACCGCCCGCACCAAGTCCTTTTGTAACGGATCTGCCAATCAAAACCTTTCTTGCCCTTTCGTGGACAATATTCAAGTGCTGCTTGTCTGTGTTTACTGCAACAAGCTCTGTTCCTTTTACTCCTGATTTAATGAGTCTGTTTACAGTGTTGTTTCCAGCACCACCAACTCCGATTGTAACAATTCGAATTGTTTCGGAGCTTCCATCATCGCTCGTAGAGGGAGCTACTGTTTCGCCCATAACGGATTTTACCAAGTCTTCCATAGTTATACACCTTTTTTCTGGTCGCCAGCATTTTTACCTCCTGTAGACACATGTGCGCCTTACGGGAGTGAAATTCTGGTGCCTATCTCGTAAAAAGAGTTATTTAAAAGCATTCGTTTTTACGACGATGAGATTGAACCACGACCGTGTAGCAGATTCAACAGATACAGAAGCTGTGAGATAGAGTTTTAAATACATTTAGTAAATACATTTATCGAGAAATATGGTCAGGGTTATCACGATAATGGACGATGTGTACGCGGAATTATACCGAATCAAACGAGCAAAGGGAATGAGCTTTAGCGAAGTGCTTAGATATTTGGTTAAAGAAAGAGAAGAAAAGCGGAACATATTGGTATTCGCAGGTAGCATAAGCGAATTGGATATAGACACGCGCGTGATTGAAAGGATGAAAAGGAATAAATAGAATTGAAATTGTAGGGTGATGGATGAATGGAAAAGATTTGCCTCGATACAGACGTCATTGTTGATTTTCTGCGTGGAGATGAAACAATCGTTAAAAAAATACAGTATTATGCCGACAAGGAAGAAATATGTATGACTTCAAATTCGCTTTTTCAAATTATGGTTGGAGTAAAAAACGGGGAGGCACTTTCTGCTTTCACAAACAATATAAGCGTCCTTGATTTTGGAAGAAAAACTGCAGAGACTGCGGCAAGAATAATAGATGAGGCAAGAGACAGAGGAAAAGAATTTTCAGTTGATAATGTAATCACTGCGGCAACATGTATTGAAAATAACTCGTTNNTAATTCAACGATGCTGTTTATAGTAAAGAGATTCCACTTCTTCGCTCGTGGTTATCTCCTTCACGCTTTTATCTTCTCTAAGCGCGAGCAGACGCGGGAATCTCAGCGCATGTCCTTTCGTTTCCCCACCAATGTTGGCCTTCATTCCGCACGTATGTGTAGGTGATTTTGTGATTTCATCAAATGCGACCTCTGCAACATACTTCGGAACAACCCAGTAATCAGGCTTCTGCGCATCGTTGAATTCTAAATCTTTTGGAGGAGATTTTGTTTGGATTTTTTCAAGCATTTCCTTAAACTGGCGCATTTCATCTTCTGAGAAACCGCTTCCTATTTTCGCAACAGTTTCAAGCTTTCCGCTTTTTGTATTCTGCACGGCTGCTAAAAGACCACCAAATTCAAACTCCGCACGAGCGCCTTTTCCGAGATAATAACCAACGATGACCACGTCAATTGTATCAACTGCCTTGCCATAAGATTTCTTCAGTTTTATCCACGCGAATTTGCGTTTTCCGGCGGCATAAGGAGAGTTTGGATCTTTTGCCATTATTCCTTCAAGCCCGGAATCCATGGAAGTGCGGAATAATTTTTCCAATGCGTTCCCTGATTTTACGATTTTTCTTTCGCTGAGTTTCAGATTTTTTCCGCTCGGAAATATTTTTTCAAGAATTTTCCTGCGCTTTTCGTATGGCTCGGTTGTAAGGTCTTTTCCGTCTAGATATAAAATGTCAAAGGCGAACAGATTGAGTGGAAATGCTTTTGCTGCATCTGAGATTCCATGCTTTCGCTTTCTCTGGATTGTTTCCTGGAACGAGAGATACTTTTTCTTTTTTAATTTTCCGGTTCCGGTTTCTTCGTATGCCAATGCCTCTCCTTCGAAAATAATTGAATCGCACGCCAATTCCGTAACTGCTGAAACGATTTCCGGGAACATCGGAGTCATTTTTTCCAGTTTTCGGGAGTATAGTTCTACATTATTGCCTTTCTTGTGCACCTGAAGCCTGAACCCGTCAAATTTCATTTCCACTGAACAGATCGGGATTTTTTCAATGATTTCTTCTGGAGTGGAAAGCCGCTCTGCAAGTGCAGGCATTAATGGCTTGAACGGCTGAACAGAGAATTTTCTTATCTTATCCGGGTTTTCAAAGAAAACTGTTGCAACATGACCCATGTCAGCGCAAACACTATAGGCACGCTCCAATTCCTCACGAAGAGATTTATCTCCGGTGCGGGAAACGGAAAGCGCATCGAGGATTGTCGGATCGCCAACACCCAACCTTAACTGTCCGGTTACAAATCTGACGATGAACCGTCCTCCGAGCGGTTCTGAATTATTTAAAAGTTCGGTAAGATATTTTATCTTCAATTCCTGTGAACCTGTGCCGCCGGTTTTCGCCATTTTCACGAATGCCGTATGAACATATATGACGTCCATCTCGGTTGATGAAAGTGCCTGTTGCCTTTTCTTTTTTAGAAGCTCTTCGGCAGTCAATCCCAAGTCTCCGGATTTCTTGTAGTTGGCTTCTACCTGCTCGCGCGAGTAACCGGCTGATGCAGCGATTGCCCTTATTGCAAACTGCTCTCCTAACCCAAGATCAATTCCTTCGTATGGCGGTGCGAGAATTCCCTGAATCAGATAAACAAGACGGCTGATTTCGGATTTGTCCGCACGCTTGAACAATTCGGCGAGAATATCCGTCATTTCAAGCCTTCCGGAACGTGATTCAATTTCCGAGAAAACGTTTGCAACATCTGAGAATTTGAGCATAATATCATTTGTCATTTCGGAGATAGGATTAAAATCTGTTTTGGTAAGAAGGAATAGGTGAGAAAATGGGACCAGACGTAAATGACCAAAAAGCGCAAAGTGATGCTAAAAGTTTATTTACTGAATTTAAGCGCCAGATTGCCGGGGAAATGCCAGTAGAAGAACTAACTGTTCACGGACACAATAAAAACGCTGGGAAATTTTCAGAACTCGATTTCAAAAATAATGTTCAGAGGATACTCGGCGAGTATGGAAATATATCAGAGCATTACGCCATGCCAACTGCTTTTAACGCAAAAAAAGCAGCGAGTTTTAACGATGTCATGAATGCGATAAACAACGGGAGGTATGAAAACCCGAGAACCCAGGCAGAAGCTACTGCGGCATATTTTATGAGAAACGTAAGAACATACTCTCAGGATTTAGCAGACAAAGAATCAACAAAATTAACTGCCGGCGGTCACTAAAGCAATTCTCCTCTCGCCTGCTCCAACTGTATCCTCGCAACATCCTGCTTTCTTCGGAATTCCGGCAGGACTGCATTTGAGAAACGAAGCGGAAGAAGCGCATCGTAAATATCCTCCATCATTTTGAAATAGGATTCCGCACCCTTCCGGTCTTTTCTTCTGAGCGATTCATACATTTCTCGCTTTAACTCTCCGGTTGCATCAAGAAGCCCTGTAAGGTATGCCTCCATTGGTGCGTTAAGGTCCTTGAATGAAAGGATTTTTCCGTCTTCAACCGCAGAAAACACGATTCTCGCCTCAACGTATTCCTGCATTATGTGGTTAACATGGCCAGGGAACTCGTCCTCGAATTTTTTTATTGCCGCAACTTCGTCTCCAGAAGCCTTCAGGAGCTTTTTTGCTTCATCAAATTCCCTTGAATGTATCGCCTTGATTGCATTTGAACAGAGCCGCACGATTTCCCTGCTCTTGGTCATGACCTTATCCAATTTTTCCTCTTTTTTCATTAATGAGGATTCTATTTCCGAAATACCTAAATCCAAACTCAAACAAATCACCTTATAATCTAGTTTTTAAGTTTTGAGGTTTTTAATGGTATTGGAATTGTATCTGAACGGGGTGTGTATTGTGATTACGGTTCTTTCTGTTGGCGGAAGCCTCATAAACAAGGAAAATGGAATCGATACGGAATTTTTGAAGGGGATCGCCAAGATTCTGAAGGCAGATGACAGGCAGTTCGGCATTGTTACTGGTGGTGGATGGACTGCAAGGCAGACGGCGAATTCAGTACGGGCAAAGGGCGGGAGTGAATTTGAGGCAGACGAAGAGGCAATAAAGGAAACATGGAAGAATGCAAAGCTGCTGGTTGATGCGCTTCGTGCTGCAAAGATTAATGTATATCCAAAAGTAGCAAAGGATTTTACCGAAGCTGGAAATGCAGCGAAACCCGGGAAATATAAAATAGTTGTGATGGGCGGGACTATTCCGGGAATAACTACAGATACGGATTCCGTTCTTCTTGCAGAAAAACTTGGCGCAAAGCGGCTCATAAATATAAGCAACGTTGACGCGATTTACGATTCAAATCCGAAAACAAACCCGAATGCAAGGAAATTTGACCGTATGACGTACGATGAGCTGATTGCACTGGCAAACAGTTCGGATAAAAGAACTGCAGGAACGAATTTTGTGTTTGATATGCTGGCATGCAAGCTTGCGGCAAGATCAAAAATAGAACTATTTTTCATTGGCGGACAGGAAGCGAATGTATTGAACGAAATAAAGAATGCGATAGAAGGAACAAGAATAAAGGGGACTGTGGTTGGAGAGGCAAATTATAACCAAACGCCAGAAGCTAGCAGCTAGAAACCATTACCTAGAAGCTATTACTTCAAATACTTCGCCACATCCTTATCCGAAACAGCAATAGATTTCCTTGTCTTGACATCAATATAAGAAATATCCACGTTTTCCGGGGACAGCTTTGCGTCAACTGATTTCCTCAGTGCGCTTATGCCCAACTCGATTGCATCTTCAACTGTGATGCTTTCTTTGTAATTTTTCTCTAAATATTCGTCAACTTCTTTTTTTCCGCTTCCGACCGAATCTGCAAGATAGCCAGTCATTGCACCACTTGGCTCTGCCTCGAAAAGACGCGGCTTGCTGTCAACGCCTGCAATAAGAAGAGAAACGCCAAACGGCCTGATGCCGCCATACTGGGTATAAACCTGCATAAGATCGCAGATACTTTTGGAGATTGATTCAACATTCGCAGGTTCGTTATAGGTAATCCGATGTCTCTGCGCATCAACACGCGCCATATCAACAAGCCTTCTCGCATCCGCAATAAGTCCGCTTGCAGTAACCGAAATATGAGAATCAATATCAAACACCTTGCGAAGGGAATCCGCAAGCGCGAGTTTTGAATGGGTTGCCTTATAAGCAACGAGAACGACCCCATCCTTTGCAACTATTCCGATTGCAGTTGCACCGCGTTTCACTGCCTCTTTTGCATATTCAACCTGAAACAGTCTTCCATCTGGACTGAAAACAGTAATTGCCCGATCATAAGCCTGTGGGGATACTCCGTACATATGGTTTCACCTCTAAATTAGAATAACAAAATCCAGAGTCTTAGTTGATTCTGAATATAACTTGAATTTGCAAAACAGGTATTTAAAGCTTGGCATTTAGCATTTAGACGAGGATAATTGCGCGTTTACATTGCAGCAAGTCGCTTTATTCTCTCTTCAATCGGAGGATGTGTAGAGAATAAATGACCTAATTTTCCAGCAAACGGAGAGACTATATAGAGCGGAGCAGTTGCATCATTTGCAGTAGCAACTTTTGCAGCTTCTGGGGTCCCGCTTATTCTCTTAAGCGCACCGATCAACCCGTCAGGATAACGCGTAAGTTTTGCAGCATTTGCATCAGCAAGATGCTCGCGTTGTCTTGAAATCGCAAAACGGATTAACTCTGCGAAAATTGGTGCGAGAATAATCAGAACAAGCGCAATGATTAAACCGATGGCGTTTCCCCCACCTCGCCTGCCAGAACCACCACGCCCCCCATACCAAAGCGATCTGCTTGCCATTTGAGAAAGAAGCGCAATGGCTCCAACCATAACAACTGCATAAAGCATGAACCGGATATCATAATTTGCAATATGGGAAATCTCGTGCGCAATTACTCCCTCGAGCTCATCCCGTTTAAGATTCTCGACGAGACCCCTTGTAACTGCAATATAGGAATTTTTCGGATCTTTACCAGTTGCAAATGCATTCATTGCTGGATCATCAATAATATACACCTTCGGTGCAGGAATACCCGCTGCCGCGGCAAGTCCATCCACAGTATGATAAACAAATGGATACTCATTACGTTCAAGCGGCCTTGCACCACTCATGGACAAAACGAAATTTGCTCCCTGAAAATAGGCAAATCCCATGTAAAGTAGCACTGCGAATAAAGAAATCACAAAGCCAAGATCTCCTAAGCCCAACACCTCGGAAAACGCCCACCCTACTGCCATCAACAGGGCAAATGAGAACACAAGAAGAATAAGGGAGTTGCGCTTGTTCGCTTCGATGGCATCAAAGAAACTAACTTTTTGTTCCATATCAACATACAACCCCGGTCGATTAATGACAAAGCGGAAAATCTGATAAAAATTTCACCAGTATTCTTACCTATCGAAATTTTTATACTGTCGGAAACCCGTGGGTTTCCTCCAAAAATAAATAAAATAAAAAAACAATGATGAAATTGAACCAGACGGTTCTACGTTCCGGACGGTTCTGCTTTGCGCACCCTAGAATTTCACTTTCACGTTCTCGCGCTGTTCTCCAGGGGTTTCAAGGAATGCCTTTTGGACGAATCCGAACATTCCCGCAAGTACACTTCCGGGGAACATCATAATCGCATTGTTAAGCTCAAGCACAGAATCGTTATAGGCGGTTCTTACATACGCAATCTTATTCTCAGTTCCAGCAAGCTCTTCCTGCAATTTCAAGAAGTTCTCGTTTGCCATAAGCTTTGGGTATTGTTCCATGACAACCATTAATTTGCCCAATGCCCCGGTAAGCATGTTATTGGCAGCCATTCTTTCATCAGGGGTTCCCTGCATAATTCCGCCTCTGGCTTTGATAACGTCCGTAAGCGTTTCCTTCTCGTGCTTTGCATACCCCTTGACAATCTCAACAAGGTTCGGAATAAGGTCATATCTTCGCTTCAATTGAACATCAATCTGTGAAAAGGCGTTATCAATCCTGTTGCGCAGGACAATAAAACGATTGAATGTGCCCATTGCCCACAATAAGATAAGGACCAGCAATACAACTACTGCGACTAAGACCAGTTCCAATACCATTGAATATCACCGAAGGGATAACGAATAGCGAATATTTAAACATTTCTATGACAGGGGCTTTCTGTAGTTACCCAAAACATTGGGCATCAGTTAGTATGTCCATTTGCTTCGAGGTGTTGCGTATTTCTTCCTTTCCTCAACAGAATATTTTGCGTCAGATATGTAATAGACAGTTTTGTCCTCATCCCAATCTGGAAGCGATGCAGTTTCAGTTACCTTTTCAACAAAATAATCTACATCTGGACTAAGACACCATTCCTTCACAGTCTCGTTCTCGAATGTTGGTTTCATGAAGATGCGCACTGGCGGAAGGCTGAGCTTGGTTTCCTTTTCGTCAATTATTGCATAGAACGGGTTTTTGCTTTTGGACACAAATCCTTCAACGATGGAATAGCTTTCCCAATAAACGCATTTCATCCCGCTAAACGGAGCAGTTAATTCATCTCCAGTAAGTTTCATCTTTTCACCAGTAGTCTTTTCACTAATTTTGGTTTTTTGAGAGAGAACGTTCAGAAGTTCATCCTTTGAAATATAGTTACTATAAAGAACTCCGTTTATTACAAGTGATGGATAAGAAATGATTCCGTATTTTTTCTTCATCGCATCTGCAATAGGACTTCCGAGGTCTCCATCAAAGGAATACACCTTTAGCGGCTTGTCAAGCTCTTTTTTAGCATCAAGAATTGCCTTTCCCTGTGCATCGCAATCAGGACAGGCCCCCTTCTTGTTGGAATAGAAATAAAGTGCAAGGTCAAAATCTGCGGAATCCGGGCAACTCTCAGCGATCTTCTTGGAAAGAAGATATGCCTCAGTCTCCAGAACAAAATATTTTTTCTTTAGGTCCGGGTCAGACGCACCCGCGCCTTTTATATCTTCGATATACGCAAGTTTGTATCCGAGTTTTTCTGTATCTGAATCTATTTTCAATAATTCATCTTTGAAAACTGGGCAAAAATCTGAGGAATTATCCAAAAGGAACAAAAGCTCAATTGAATTTGTGCGTTCAGTAAGCGATGCAACGTCTGCACCAATGCCCTGCTGAACAGAATTATCAACAACCCGGCCAAGATAAATACCTGTGAAAAATATCAAGACAGTAATCGCCAATGCTATTAAATACAGTGAGATATTCGGAGATTTTCTTTCCAACTTGGTATTGTCTTCCACCATGAACACACCTTTGCAATATATCATTTCAGCTACGATATTTCACCACGAGAAACCCTCTCCGCGCAGTTCTTTATACGCAGCGGAGAACCAAAACAACGTTATCAGCATAGGATATAGTACGATATATAANNCAGCCACAAAAACGCAAGGCCGATCATGAGAATCCCAAAAACATGAAGTTCGCGAAACGCCAGCAAATATGAATCGTAGCTCAGCACTTCCTGATAAGGCGAACCATAGAACATATAGTACACCGCAAGCACAAGGAAGATGATAAGCATTAGATAGCCAAACACGCCGAACGGAAGAATAATCATTCCCAAATCTCCGTATTTCGGATTAATCATTTTAAGATATTTTAACGAGTTCCAGAATCCTCCGCGCTGCCACCTGGTACGCTGTTTCATCAAATCAAGGAACGTGCGCGGGATTTCGGTGAAAACATCGGCATCGAGAGAACAGCGGATTTTGTAATGATGAGACTGGATTCTCAACGCGATTTCCTGATCTTCCACAAGGCTCGTTGTATCAAAATCGCCGACCTTGTCAAAAATCCATCTGCGGAACATTGAAAAAGGCCCGGGAGTCACCTGCACAGACTCGATAAAACTGACAACCTTGCGGGAAAACAATGCAAAAAGATATTCTATACGCTGTATCTCCTCCAAAAGGTTTTTTGCTTTTTTCACTTTCACTGCAGAGGCAACCGCACCAACAGTCTCATCTTCAAACAACGGGAGCATTCTGCGTATGGAATATGGACTTATGAATGAATCCGCGTCAAGCGTTGCGATTATTTCTCCTGTTGATTTTTTTATTCCGAAATTAAGGGAATCGGCTTTTCCCGTATTTTCCTTTGAAATAAGAATTACTCCACGATTCTTGTATCCCTGCGCAATCTCGGCAGTTCTATCTGTGGAACCATCATCCAAAACAATTATTTCCATCTTTTCTAGAGGATAATCAGATGCTAAAACCGAATCTAAACATGCAGCAATAGAATTCTCTTCATTGTAAGCAGGAATAAGGATGGTGATTTTCGGTTCCCAACCATGCGCCTGCTTTGGCCGCGGTTCCATTCTATTGAAATTCTTCAGATAAATCAGTGTGAAGAATACTGCTACGAAAATTGAGATGAATGATACTGGGTATTCGATGAACCATAGTGGCTCTGCCATGGGAAAATGATAAACTGACAAGGTTTTAAAAGGTGGTGCGGCAAAAAGTAACATACATGCGCAGGGGTGGCGGAGAAGCTTGTTTCCAGTTCCGGGTTTTCGGTCTTGAAATAAATTTCGCACCGGTCAAACGCGTCAGACTCAAGATCTCACACGTTCCAATCTCAAATGCGGGATAGGAAATCTGATGGCCTAGCGTCTTCACAGGTTCAAATCCTGTCCCCTGCAATAATTTTACATATATTTTTAAGCACAAATGAAGAGTATAAAAAAATCGGATGTTCAGAGGTTATCTTATGGCAGATGTAAAAAATGTTTTGCTAGTAGTTTTTGGAATTATTATTTTCCTTGTAGCAGGTTATGCAGTCTATATGTACGCACTTCCAAGCCTTCAAAAACATGACGGAGAAGGCGAGGGAGAAAATAGCGCAGGCAATGCACTTGAAATATATGAAAAAAGCCTTCTTGTTGGTCAGGGCGCAACAAATTACGGATATATCTATGACGAAACGCTTGACGAGTATGTCATGAGGACAATACTTCGCAAGAACGGAGCAGTACGCCAGGTGACTGTAGAAACGCCAATATCTGAAAGAAATATTTATTTTACGGAAAACGACACGATAATGTGCGTAGAATACGAAGATGAATATGCCTGCAGTTCTGTAAAGAATACAACTGCACCACTCTCAAAGTATCTTAAAGTAGTTGGGGGGCAATTTTTCAGCAAAGAAAAGATAGATTCTGCAAAGGAAACCTTCGAATTCCTGAAACAAAAAGATGCAATTACATTTGAAGAGGTTGTTGAAACAATTGAAAATAATGAAAAATGCTCAGAAGTAAATTTTGTCATAGACTATTCAAACCTCACTTTAAGCGAGGCAATGAGCCTTAACGTAAGACAAGGAGACCCGAAGAGGTATGAAGCAAAGTTATGCTTCAGTGAGGAAAGGAACGAAGTTATTTCCAAGGAATTCGCATATAATTATCTAGGAAAAGACCGCATAAGTAAATGGGACCTTGTTTCATCAAATTGGAAGTATAATGAAGAGATAATCGTTCCGGAAAATCTGACTGCTGGAAAGGCGATAACCCTTCTTCAGGCTGCAAGTGATGACCAGAATGCGTTTATAGCCTGCCTTGAAAAAGAAGGGATAGAACATGACAAATGCGTTTATTCCATGGCATTAGATAAAAAGAATCTCGAACTGTGCAAATTTGCAGGTGGAAGAAAGGACATTTGCATCCTCAATTTGGCTATAATGGCTAAAGACACTGAGATGTGCAAACTCGTAACCGAATCTGGCATAAAGGATGATTGTTATATTGAACTTGGCGGAACAATGAAAAACGCCAGCATATGTGGAAGCATCCTAAATTCCACTAAGGTTTCGATGTGCGAGGAGTTTGCCACCACAAACAAAACCACTATAAAACAAAGCAACGAATCGCTTGAAATACCAGAAAAAGAGGCAGATTGGCAGAACATAAGCGAATATGATAAGAAAAAGATGGAGGAGATACTAGGTAAAGCTGAAGCGGATAAATAGAGGTTAAACTGGAGTTAAATAGACCCTACAAAGACCTCTCTGCTCTCTTCATTTATTTCTATTTTTTTGTTCTTAAGGAATTTTTTTATTATTTCCGAATTTGTGCGCAGATGTTCGGTTATTTCAGAGGTTTTGAACCGCGATTCTGTTTCTCCGTCTGCAAGAGCTGCATAAATAAGAAGCTGATCCGCGAGATGTCTATCTACGTCGGATTTTGCTGATTCTTCTTTTCTGAAATCGTCAATGGCCTCCTGCGCAACCGTTTCCGCACGCTTTCCTTTTTCCCCAAGAGAATAAGCCCCGCGAAAACCCTGCCACAACAGGAGTGCGTTTCCCGGAGACAATGTCTGGTCTGCAAGTATACGCACATTTTCTATGTTGTTCTGAACAAAGACCTTCTTTTCACGGATGGAAATTAATTCCGGTAAGGATGAAGAAGTGCGGATTAACACTCGTTTTCCTTCAGGTTCGTCTGGAACTAGCCATTCCGTCACGCCACGGGGAAGGTTCGGTTCGATTTCAAATTCGATTTCTCCACCGCCAACCGGATAAAACCCGATTTTCAGGACACGGCTTTTGATAACTACGCCCATTTTCCCAAGGGCAGGAACAAAAACCTCTGCGAAATAGTCATAACTTGGGGATTTCATGACGTGCGTACCGCCCCTAATTCGAACGACGCTTTTCTTATTTGCAAATAAAAGAATTGGTATAAGAGTCTGGGCAACAAGAACCACGGAGCCAGCGGTTCCGATGTCAAATTCATAATTGCCACCGATAATTTCTCCGGGATGAAAGACCAGTTCACTGCTTTTCAATTCGGCGCCTTCCAACGTTCCTCGACAGATATTGCGAACTGATTTACAAGCCATAAGATGTTGAGCCTGAAGGCCGGGGTTTGGTCTTTTAGCACGAATATTGAATATGCGAACCGGAATTTTTGTTATTGCTGAGAGCGAAAGCGCAGTGCGGATAATCTGCCCGCCCCCCTCACCTTCAGAGGCATCTATCTCAACTAATGGTGCTTCGGACATACTTGAAAATTTGTTCCACTGTTTTTAAAAATCAGTAGATTTTGATAGACCTATCTAATAAGTGGTTTTTGACATTCCCTGTATGGGAGGAGCGTATCTGGATCCAACGATTTTTCTAAGGTTAGAAACTAAAAAGTTTCAAATAGAAAGAGGCCAGCGCAATGATGCGCTGGCAAGGCGACCAGTTATCCTCCCATACAAAGAAAGAGCGTGAAATGAATGCCTTTCTTATTGGCAAATTTCCTTTATTACTAACTATATATAAAGGTTTCTATCCATTCACATATACGTCAGAAAAGGCAACGAATTATAATAGATGTAAAAGGTGACAAAATGGGATTTTTAGATTCACTAATGGGAGATTCCGGTAAAAGCAAAGAAGTACGAACGGAGGTACAACAATCCAATGCCCCATTCAACGTAATTACCTCTTTTGCTCCAGTAAGATTGTCCGCAAGAAAGGACAACATGGTGAGAATGATTGTCAAGTTGACAAATACTGCGAATGAACCTCAATTGGTATCTGTAGACATCCTGCTTCCAAAAAAGGAGCTCATTGGCTTTGAACCAACCTGCATAAACAAGCATATGGAAAAAAGACTTGGAGAAATAAAGGCAGGGGATTCCGTAGAATTAGTCATTCCGATATGGGGAAGCAACCAGACAAGAGATGGGAATTACCCTATGGAATTAACCGCATATTCACATTATATCAATTATGATAAGGTACTCAACTACGTGAAGAAAAGAATAACCTTACGGGTTGTATAAAATGACCAAGAACATAGCAAAAGGGCAATTATCCGCGGAAATGCTGATTCTGATCGCAGTAATACTAGCAATAGTAGCGATTGTGGCAACCCAGCTAATAGGCACTGCGCAAAAAACCAGCGAGAAAATAGAGGTTCAGAGTGCGGCGATTTTGGAAAAGACAGAACAGGCAGTAAAGGGAAAAGGCGGGGATTTTTGCGTGGATGACATAGATTGCCAGTCCAATAGCTGCAATACCCAGGAAAAATCATGCACATAAGATGGCTATTGGCTTGTAGCTACTAGCACCTAGAGGTTAGTACCAAGAAACAGAGGTATAACAATGCCCCGTGGTCAGGTCTCTATCGAATATCTATTTTTGGCGCTTATTATGTTGGCAGCATTAACCTTTTCCATAGCCGCATTAAGTGGAATTAGGAATTACGCGGAAGAACAGAAAAAACAGATAGAACTGGATTCAAACGCAGAAAAACTCTTTTTAGAAATAGAATCGGTTTGCGCACTTGGAAATGGAAATTCCCGGATTATTAAACTCGATGAAGAAAATTCCGTAAGCTGGACAGAAAGTGGGTTTACGATTTCGAATTCAGATAGCGAAACTAAAGCCGCCCAAAAAAACACTACCTGTAAGGTTGAGGGAAGCGGAAAAGGAAGCGTAATGATAGTAAACCAGGGCGGAAAAATAAAAATAACGTAATAAGAAGAAAAATGTAAAACTCTTAAAATTTACCCGTAGAATTAGTTGTATGCCCGACGACCAAGTTTTGATTCCACAGCAAACAAGAAGACCTCCCATGGGCGAAGAGATACGAAGAGAACGTCTTAGACCAGAGAATGAAAACAGAGAACTCACCACCACTAAATCTCTGGACAAACTGGCGCCACAAACACAGATTAATCCAATGCTTTTGGATCCGAGATACAACGAAGAAATAAACCGAAATCTAGAGCGTGCATTAGTTGCGTATTATCCAAAGAGACCAATAACTGATTTGACAACTACAGAAAAAATAAATCTTGTTCTGTCTGCAATGAAAGATAGAGAATTGTTTGGTTTTTCGTATATATCAAATCCGTCAGTTCCTCCAAAAACTGCAGAAGAAACGTATGCCTTAAGGCAGGGCGACTGCGACGAATTATCAAGAATATTTGTGATCCTTGGAGAGCGAGTTGGTCTAAATGACATTTCACAATTTTATGTGAATTTCAGAGATAGAAGCCTCGGAGAGGATTTCGGGCATGCGGGGGTATTCTATGTAGAAGGTTCTATCTTTTACATCGATCCGGCAACAGACAAAAAAAGAGAATTCGGACAGAAATTCAAAACATTAAACCAAGCCATGGCAGACCAAAGCTTTAGAAGGTGGATAACGGATATAGGTCTTCAAACTTCCGGAAGAACCGGAAAAATTGAAATCAATGACATCGGGGCTATTCCCGGGAAAGCTGGGTGTGAGGCGCTTTACTATTTTGAATATGGGGCATATACTTTCGATAATCAAAAATGGAGAGAAGCTCTGGAAAATTTCAAAAAAGCAGAAGAGAAGGGAATGAAGAGTGCTCGGGTTTATTTTAATATCGGCCAGGCATATTATCAACTAGATTTATACTCAGAGGCCGCTTCATATTTTGAACAGGCTGTTAAGAAGAAAACCGACGCAAATTATTACGAATATCTGGGTTCATCCTACTTCCATGCAACAAATTACAAAAAAGCCGTTGAAGCGTTTTCGGCTCAGTTGAAGTTTGAACCAAACAATCGAGCTGCTTTATTAAGTTTAGGAACTGCATGCAATGAAGCTGCAGAAAAAGCGATGAACGATGGTGCTGAACAAGATGCATTCGTGTTTTTTATGCGTGCTAAAAGTCCGTTAATGAAAATTGCCCACGACCAGAATTCAACTCAAATTGAGCGTGAAAATGCAAAGAAACTTCTTGAGAGTGTGGATTCAAGACTGAAAGAACTTAAGACGAAAATAAAATAGTTATTGGGTTCTACCCACGGGTCGAGCTTTAAGTTTAGGAAGTTCAAAATGCCGTTGTTTTTCTCCAGCATCTTTTTTTTCTGGCACAACTCCAGTATCCCCAGCATTCAGCCTTTCTTTTGGGGTTCTGGTATCTTCTTCAACCTTAGTTACGACCTGTGGTTTTCCCATATCTCTTGCACCTTCTTCCAATACTGAAGTTCTCGGAGGCTTGCAACTAACTATTGAAGTAGATATTATTAATATTGTCGAAGCCGCACGCGCGGCGGTTCTTAATCGCATGTTTTAGTTTATGGATGAGAGGGAATAAAAAGATTACGAAACAGTCAGCGTTCCGAATTTTCCCCTTGTT
>DUGF01000072.1 GCA_013331535.1 Microcaldota archaeon
AAAGGCAAGACGTCCAGATATATTTTCAAGACCTTGATTAGAAGGAACAGACTCAAATGACGAAATAACCTCCTGCATTTTGGGTAAACGGGTTGTTACAGGAGCCTGCGCAGGCATTCCCTCCATCTGGGCAGATCCAGTCGATGCAGATGCAAAAACGGTTACGCTAGTATAATTTTCCATGTTTGCATAATCTGAACTTAGCTGCAAAGCACGGGCATTATTTCTGCTAGCGCCTGTAATGTGTAAAAAATATGCGTAACCAAAAGCTATTCCGGCCAGATTATTTCTATCAACAAGAGTCTTGACGTTTTGTTTGGTTGTTATGCCAATTCCTAGATTCGAGCGGGCGATTAATCCGAGTAATCTTTGGCCATCCAATGATTCAACTTGCTGCTTAAAACCTTCTTTTACTTTTAAGTTAAGCGTTCCATCTGCCAGCTTTTGCAGGATATCCCTAATCTCGCGGAGCTTCTGCTCATCTTGTGAAGGAACTTGACCAATCGGGAGAATTCCTGCGAGTCTACCTACCACTGCCGGCCTCATTAAACCACCAATACTATATAATCTACCGCCTAAGGTATTTAAAGGCTCCGCTAGTACCGGCGGCTGGATTGAATTGAATATTAACGCCGTGGCTATGGCTACGGCTATTCTTCTGAATCTGAAAGAAGGCATATACTGAACCAAAAAGAATAACGGGGGATAAAAAATAAAAAGGTAAGTCCCGGAATACGAGTCCAAAGATTACCTTTTAGCTGGTAAACCATTGGAGTTAACCGCAGCCCCCTCTGTGAATATCTCTGTGATTAATTGGGCAACCCGCTTGAAGTCGTCGTTTTCTAAAAGATAGGCATACTCTTTCTTATCCTGCATGCGAATAATTACGGAATTAAGCACACCAAGTTCAGAATTAGAAAGCGAACTTAGATAACCGCGCAAATCGCGTGGATCATCCACAAACATAGTGAGGATAGACTGCTCAACCCGCTCTAACACTTTTGGATCGGATGGAATAGAAACCAGATTAACTTGTATTTTTTGGCCTAAAAAATCCACTTCCCATTTTTCATCGTTAACACCGGGAATTATTTTTATATCTACTAACCGTTGTGATTTCGGCTGAGGGGTCACTTGCTGCTGTGCAACTGGTTGTGGTGCAACCGGTGGTTGTGATTTAGGTGTGGTATCATCAAAATTTTTCGGGTCAGACCAATAAGCCGCAAGAAATTGGTTTAGATTATTCGCATAAAAAAGATATGCTGAAACAAGCGGTATTCCGACNNATTTGCATCATTCAATAGAATTAACATATTAGTTCTTAGAGTTCCTGCAGGAATTGATTTTTCAACTATCCCACGCAGGGTTGGAATATCCGGAAGTTGAACCCCGTCTTTTAACTTAAGCTTAATCCTGCCTTCAGCAATTGCATTTATTTTATCTTCCAGTTCCCGGAGTTTTTGCTGGGATGAAAGCGGAATTTCGGAAAAAAGCAACTGAACTATCTGGTCGTGCATTGGTCTTGCGTGAAGCAAGCGAGGAAACGCGATAACAGCTGCAACAGTGACTGCAACAGAAGTATAAATGGCGGCTTTTCTAAACGCGCTCATAAATAACATTAATGAGTGGTAAAAAATAAAAAGGTAGCGTTATAGATACGAACCTAAACAACACTGGTTTTTCTCAGTTCTCATCGGGTCTGGTTTTCGATTTTGGCGGCAGAAATGAGGAGAAAAGTCCAGAGATTGCCTTTCGCATTCCATCAAACAATGATGATTTTTGCTCTGGGTCTGAAACCGACTCAGATACTGGAAGTTCCAATTTGGCTTTTCCTTCAACGACTTCAAACGCCCGTTCAACCATGAATAACTTCTGTAAAGGAATGGCTCTCTCTTCTTCCTGGAAAAGTTTTATTTCCGAGATTCTCTGTTTTAGTTCCGCACGGGTTTCCGGCTCTGTATTCTGCAATGAAATTATCGCCATGCTTTCTTGCATTCCTGAAAGATCTAAAAGAGCGTCATCCAATGAGGCAATTTTGCGTGCCTTTTCTTCCTCAACCCTTTGTTGTTCAAGAGCCTTATCAAGAATGGGGGTTAAAACCTGCGGGGCCTGCTCGAATGGTGCTGAGAATTTTACCGTTTCCTCGGCCATTTTCTGGATTCCACTTTTTTGAATCTCTGTTTTTTGAGTCGGACTCCTTGATGTTTTTTGCGGCTTGATATTCTTTGAACTTACGTTTTTCACAGTCTTTAATTTACCTTTTCCGATCTTGGATACCATAAAAATTTCACCTCTGAATTTTTATACTGTCGGAAACGTTTTTCCTCCATCCCATAGAATCACGTTACCGCGCACGAATGCGCGATATGGGCAACTCTGGGAAATAATAAAAATAGAACCGTTTGGATGGATACAGGGAATTGGCTATTTGCAACCGCTGACACACGCTCGGTGTATCGCAGTACCGGCACCATAACCCACACAGTCACGTTCGCAAGCACTTAAGACACGCTTTGTTTTTGCATCTGCGCCTTTGCTCATTGCACGCTTTGCTGCAGCTTCACGTGATTTGCGATCTTGTTCTGCTTTTGCATCTCTCACAATCTGTTTTAATCGTTCAGTTTCAAAGCGCTTTGCTTTGGCGTCTTGTTCCGGTTTTTCCTTTTCTGCGCGTTTTATTTCATATGCGGCTTTTCTAGCTTCATCTTTTGCTTTTTGTTCCGCTTGTTTTGCGGTCTTTTTCGCGTCTTCAATTGCTTTTTGTTTTGCTTCTGCAGCTGCCTTTTTCTCTGCTGCCCATTTTTCGAGTGTTATTGCGCGAAGGCGTTCTGCCTCTTCTGGGTCCACACCGGTAGGGGGGGTAATCGCGGAATTTAAAAGGTCTTGATAAGCTTTTTCTGCTTCCGCATCTGCAGCTGCTTTTTCTGCCGCGGCTTTTATTGCAGCCGCATCTTTTGCTTCCATTTCTTTATTTAATTGTTTTTGTGCCGCACGTTTTGCCGCGTCGTATGCGGCTTTTCTAGCTTCATCTTTTGCTTTTTGTTCCGCTTGTTCAGTTGCTTGTCCAACAAGAGGCCGGCCATGCGGTGATAACAGGATCACACGTACCATATTTGCAAGAGTACCTTCGGAAAAAGAAGTAACCCCTGCCCAGGCAGAACATGAACTAACCATCCTGCCATCAGGAGTATGAACAAAAAGTTCGTCGTTAAGGATATCGACTGCTGCGTCCGTGCCTTGTGCAACATATGCATTAACAACTTTTTTCATTCCGTCTTTTGAAATTGAACAGGTTGCAAAAACATTATTGATATATACGTTCTTGAATTCATAGCGACCATAATTCATCTGCAAAAAGGGTGTTTTTGCAATTCTTGAAGCAGCATAAACATCCATGTTCTCAAGCATATCTTCTGTGAGCGAATCGGAAATTCCAAATTTTGACCACAAGATAGCCCCTGCATAATCCATACGTCCAATAAGAACCTGATTTGCAACAGCTATTGCATCATCTTTTGAAAGTTTATAATCTCCTTCGTTCCACCATCTTTCTTTTGCCGAAAATCCGGTGAAACGGACACCACCATCTTTTGTTTCCTCAATTCCATTTGTGAAAATAACCTTTGCTGCGGACGAGATATTATTTGCAAGATTAACAACACCATTGCGGAATGAACTTGAAGCAGCAGACAATACTGAAATAGATACAACCATTGCCGAACCTACCAACCAGCCCCATGGCAGATTGGAAAGAACTGGCTTTCTGGTTTTTCTTGCAGACAATAGGATAACAGTTGTTGCAGCATCTTGAGTATCTTGAGCAGTCTTAGCAGCTAGGCAAGCACGAATCGCTCTAACGGCTTTTTGTTCCTTTTCAAAAAGTTCATTAAGATAATCTCTAACTGCTTTTGCTTCTGGAGAATCCCCAAGGCCTTGTAAATTTTCGAAGACAGTAAAACCTAAGCCGCCACCTTTTGCGTGCGGATCTACTTGGATTTCTTCAACAAGGCACCGTATCGCATTAAGATGTAGCCCTGCAACCGCTCGCATTAACGCGGTGCGATTCTCGTTGTCTCTTGTGTTCCTGTCAGCGCCCTGTGCGATTGCAAGTTTTATCGCATCGACATCTCCATTACCCGCAGCTGCCAGATATATTGCATTTAATTCTCCTTTTGTTGGAGCAGGTGCTTGTGATGGAGGAGGTGGTTGTGCAGCAGATTGTGAAACTTGTCCTGGCTGCTGAGAAACCTGTTCTTGCTGTGCTGGCGCAGATGGCCTGGCAAAATGTAATTGAGCCATCGCATCTTTTACAAAATTTGGATCGCACACCTTGTCGAGAATAAGCCCTGCAAGATCTGATTGGATGCCGCCACATTCGGCAGTTAATACGCGTGCTGCTTCATCCCGCCCGGAGGTTCTACTTGCACGAAGAACGCGAAGAAGAGAACCGCCATTAAGGATTACTTCTGATTTATCATTTAGAATTACAAGGGCATGACCATGGGTACCAACGCTGATAACTGGAGATGGTTCTGAATCTGGAGGAAAAACAAGTGTTGGAGTTACCGGTTCTGGTTGTAAATTGAGTGGAATTTGTTGAGTTCTATCTGCTTCTCCATCCCCGCGGCCTTGTGGATTCAATGATTCCCCAACTGCCGGAATGACCATTGTCGGAGATTCCGTATCAGGAACTATTACCGAAGGAGTTTGCTCTGGGACAGGTTCTAAAGGCAATGCTGCCGAGCTCCCTGTTCGTCCTTTTTTAAAATCATCTTCTGCCCAGTCTTGAAGTGCCGAGATGATACCAAAATTATCCCATTGTCTCGCAAGCGAAAGCGAAGTATCACCAAAATCGTCCTTTGCAGTTCTATCTGCTTCTCTTTCACGGAGGAGGTCAAATACTTGTCTAGAATTTTTGAATGACGCCAACAAAAGCGGAGTTCTGCCAATTGAATCTCTGCATTCCAAATCCGCGCCATTCGCTAACGCAACTTTTGCCGTATCTACGTCATCAACCAAGGAAGCAGCCAAAAGTTGATAGTTTAATCTTGAAACATCCCGCACTCCTTGCGGTGCTGCTGACTGTAAAGGTTCTGGAACATCAGAAACCAATGCAGGCAAGTCTGGGGTTAATGCATCTGTTCTTGCTGGTCTTGTAACCACTAAGGGCGGTCTAGTATCTGCTCCGGCTGTTGATTTGGAATCCCCAGGTTCAAATTCCATGGTAGTATCTGCGCCATCAAGAACAACAGTTTCAACCGGTTCATCAATAACAACTGTTTCATCCGCTCGCCCGCGTCTTGCAGTTGAACTAGGAACCGGTGGCGGGCTTGCCCTGACAAGAGTACCANNAACTGCATCTAAATTAATTCCGCCCCGTGTGCGTTCTGCATCAGTTTCGGAATCCCCGTCAAGAGTTGCTGCATGTGGAGGCGCCGCCATATTGACCAGACTCGCATAGGATTGTGTGCCGCCTAAGAATGGTCTTGTGTCTTGAGTTTCGGGTCCTGATGGTTCCGGGTTTTGGATTCCGGATTCTTGAGTGGGCAAATTAAACGAAGCAACATAATTTTGAAAATCCCGGGAAGCGGAAATCTCGCTAATAAGCTTATCTGCTAACTCTCGTGGAAAAGAATAATCAGCTACAAGAACATCCGCCACTTTTGGACCATTCCCTCTTGCAATCTGTGCTACCTCGGAAGAATTAAATGCAAAATCCTTTGGCAAACCATCTTTTGTAAAGGTTACATGAAGAAGACCACCATCTGGTGAAGGAATAATTTTATTGAGTATCGGAGTTGGTTTCGCTGGTGTAAAATCTAAATCATCAAACGCATCAGCAGGATTTCCTCTTGGAGTTTGTGGTTCATCTGCCATGTTTCAAACCTCATTTATTCAATTCGAAATTTAAAAGTACTGCCAGACGTTCAGCAATTTTCGCTCCTGCAGTTTCAAAATTCCTAGCAACTTCATCTATTGCAGTTTGAGCCAAATTGCACAAACGATCAATTTCGACTTCGATAGCCTCACTGGTAGTTTTAAGATTGTTAGAAACATCTTCCATTTCGGCTTTTGTGGCATCGAGAAGAGTTTGTGGAAGTCCGCTTATTAGTCTTACTTTTGTATCAATGTGCTCTCGCACGTTATTGAGATGTTCTACAAGAGCTTGTGACTGTGCGCGCAGTTCGGTAAGAAGAGCATCAGCCTCTTTAACCTCCTTTTGTTTCAACTCAAGTGCATCCTTTTTGGATTTTGCCGAAGCAATATCCACTCTACCGATTACTTTGAAGAGACCATGGGAGATTACCACTGATTGTGAAGTTAGTTCGTCTTCTCCTTCCGCAGAAACTCCGGTATTTTCAACTTTCGGCTTGGAAGATAAAAAGCTTGCCACTTTTGAGGCAATAGATGCGGTCTCCAGATCTTTTATTTCTTTTTCGAGGCGTTCAATGCCTTGTTTAAGAACATCCAATTTAGCAGTAAGACTACCAATAAGTTCCTCAACTTCTCCAGAGGCTGTCAAATCCCTTGCATAAACCTCGCGCCATCTGTTAAGAACACGAATATGCTCATCTATTTCTTCAATTCCACATGGTTGTGAAAATGATGGACTTGAATGTGGATCGCCTTCAACAACTTCAGAAGACAACGATGCAAACGGATCAACCATGGGCGCCAATAGATCTATTCTTTTGCTTAGACTGCCGCAAATGCCATCAAGTTCGGCTTCACGTTGTGATAATTCAGATAATCGTGGACTTGTTCTATACTCGCTAAGCACCTTTCCAAGACATGCAGTAGCTACCTCATCTGATTTTGGAGCAACGGATTTCAAGAATGCATCCCGAAACCTTCCATTTGCAGCATCAACAATCTCCCGAACGGTCCTTCTCGGAACGCCATCATTAACTTGTGCCATTGCAGTCATAATAATTCCCTCAAAGAATAATCCACTCAAAAATCATGCGGAAATACGCATATAATAGTGTATTTATTGTAACATAACATTTATAAAGACTGAATACCACGATAGAATTGGAAGTTAGCATGTAGCAATGGGCATTAAGCCAGTAACTAGGAGCCAGAACCCGGGAGCAATAGATAATATGTACGAACTCAAACCTAATGAAACCGAATTTCTTGAGCGATGCGCGGAGGCGCGAAAGGTCGCGCTGTCGTTTAAAAATCCGCTCGTTATTCACCATTTTGACGCCGACGGAATTTCTTCCGGGGCAATAGTTCAGACGGCTTTCCGAAATGCCGGCATCAAATATCGCGCGAAATGGATAAAAAAGCTGGACGATAAAATTATTGAGGAAGTGCATTCCGAACAAGAAATAATCTTCTGCGATTTGGGCGGGGGAAACAAACGCGTGAATGAACTTTCCGGGGATGTTTTGATTATAGACCATCACCAAACCGAAGGCGTAGAGAAATTACAGATTAACCCACTCTTATTTGGGATTGACGGCGGAGATGAATTAAGTTCGGCTGGTGCCACGTTTTGCATTTTCAGAAACGATGTTGATGTTGCGATTACCGGCGCGGTTGGAGATATGCAGCACCCGTTAAAAGGAATGAACAGATGGGTGCTTGAACAGGGGGTGCAAAGTGGCAGGGTTGTTATCGAAAACGACCTTCGATTTTATGGCAGGTATTCCCGCCCGCTCCTCCAATTTCTTTTGTATTCGGATGACCCCTATGTTCCGGGGATTTCATATAATGAAGAAGGCGCAAAGAAACTGATTGCGGATTGCGGAATAAATCAGAAGGAAAACGGAAACGAAGAGACCGCACGTGAAAACTGGCAAAAATACGGTGAACTGAACGAAAACGAAAAAAGAAAGATTGTTTCCGCACTCGCAGAGATTCTTATGAGAAATGGAATGGCGAATAAGGCAAAAACACTGGTCGGAGAATCCTATGTTTTTCCGCATCGCGAACAGGGAAGCGAAACATATGAAGCAAGCGAATTTTCAACTCTCTTAAACGCATGCGGACGGCATGGAAAAGCGGAAATAGGTGTAAGGGTTTGCATGAATGGCGATGGCAAAGACACTGAGGCAATGATGACTGCCCATTCACTGCTTTTACATCACAGGAAGATGATACGCGATGGAATTTCATTTGCAAAGGAGAACGTTCAGGATTTGGGGAAATTCTATTTTCTTGATGGAAGAGGAAAAATAGATGAAGGAATAATCGGAATAATATGCGGAATGTGGCTTCATCCAATGGCAAAAAAGCCAGTTCTTGGAGTTTCCGATGGCGAACCTGCTGCAGATGGAAAACCAATGATAAAGATATCCTCCCGGGCAAACAGGCTTCTGCTTGCCGAAGGAGTTAATCTCGGAATTGCAATAAAGGAAACATGCGAAGGCATTGCACATGGAGCGATTGGGGGAGGACATAGAATCGCCGCAGGGGCTTCTGTTCCAAAGGAAAAAATAAACGAATTTTTGACCAGAATGGGCGAAAGCTTAGACAAACAACGAAAAAACGAATAACAAAAAAGAAGGTTTATATACTGCCCAAAAGGATAGAGAGATTGGTGAATACGAATTATGAGGATTAGAAGAGAGCATACAACTAGATCGCACACCAAACTAGTGTGTTGCAATAAACACAGACCAAATGTGAATGTGTTAGCGAAGCATAGACTATATGGTGAGATTTATCAGAAAAAAGAATGCTTGCTGGAAAGTAAATTGAGAAAAGACAAAGGGGATAGAAAAAACGAATACGATAAACAATCCAAAGAACCGCACGAAGAAAACAAAGGATTCTATCGTAAATTTGAAAGTGGGAAAAAAACACTTACGCACGAACAGCGCGAAGAGTTGCGAAAAGCAAATGTAAACAGAAGGTTCAAATCGCCATACGCGAAAAAAACCCATTGGTGGGTACCGGGCTGGAACCCAAGCAAATTAATGGAAGTTAGAATTGGCAGGGTTCTTGCGGCATTTGGAATAGTTTTTGAAGAACCTGCATCTATAGGCGCAGCGTTGGCACTTTCAGATAAAGCAAGAAACGACTGCGCCCGGGATTGGGAGGAAATGCACAACGCAACATTTACCGCGCTTAGTGAAACAAATGAGATGAGCGTAACTGCTTGCATATCGACTAAAAACGTGCTGGCAGTCTGCGACAGGGAAGAACGAGAAAGTGAAAAAAATAACGAAGGACATCCCTGGACTGCGCGTTTTGAGATTACATTTGAAGGAATAATTACTTCAGTATTCAATGCTCAGATGCAAACCATGAATTTGGAATCTGAACATAATGGAGTTGAATCAAAATCTGGTGCGAATCATGTTGGGGGTGAAGAAGAATCCGGATACAATGTGTCTTTTGCATATCCTGTTCCGATGAATATTCCGATAACGCAAAAATCAGAGTCGAAATATTCTTCTGAAGCGGTTCAAATGTGTGGAATTGACGGTAATGCAAACACTCAAACCAAAACAAGCGGAGCACGAATCCGGAATGGAGGTCAAAACGCAGATGTATGCCAAACAGCGAACGTTTCAACAAATTTAAGTGCTAATGTGGTTCCTGAAGCTACCGAAGCTACAGAAGGAGGTTCTAGTTCTGCAACGCTTCACAATGCGAGCGGTTCAAATAATTATATAGTTCCTGGACAAATAAACGACGCAACACAAGCAACCAATACTGGTAGCAGCACTTTGCGAGTTTCCCAAAGCCTTGTTGCTTCGCAAAATCCTGTTGCGGTTCAAATAAACCAGGCGCCAATTGAACAAATCGAAACCATAGAATTTTCGGTTCAAAGTCAGGCTTCAGGATCTGAAACAAATACCTCTCAAAGTGCGGTACAACAAATGCAGACGATACCTAATCAGAATCCACAGGCGCAAACAGAAATAAGTAGTTCGTCCGGTCCAATCGTTCAAACGACGGACAATCCAATATTTCAGATAATGGAATTTGTTGAAGAGATTTCGATTCAAACAGTTTCGGCTCTTTCTACAGATTCGAATCTTTCCGCAGGTTCAACTACACCAATTACGTCTTCGAATGTTGAATTTGTTCCGCAAACTCAAATTGCATCGACAACTCAAATTACACTTGCACCAACCGTGGATACAACTCAAATTATAGGAACAACTCAGGATCCACAACCTCAAGAAGAACCAACTTCGCAAGGAAATGAAAGCGCTAGAACTGTAAACGAAACAGCGGCAATTTCTCCCAGCTCTAATATTTCTCAAGCAACTTACGGGGCGTATTCCGTAATTGCAGATCAAACTCCGACCAGTAGAAATAGTAGCGGGAAACATGAAGGCGGAATTTATTTCTCCTCAGCTCCTGGAAAACCAAACCAGATGAGAATGAGTACTCCAATAAGCCCGGATCCTGAGAAACCAGAAAATGGCTGAGAAGAAGTAAAAGTTACAGGCAAAATACCGCAGCTGCAATAACAGAGGTCCATTTCCCGTTCTTATCTACAAGCGCGGATTGGGTAACGTTTGTTGTTCGTACTATTTTTCCGCTTAATTTGAAGTATTTTTCCCTTTCATTCCACGCGGTTTCCGGATCAAAATTTATTCCCAATGTACTACCAAGCATTGAGGCTGCAAGGTCTTCGGCATAATCCGCAGCACTTTTTTCCGTCTGACCATAAGCATGATGTTCGCTCAGATATCCAAAAGCCTTTTTATTCGCTGGAACTGCGCATCCGACAGAAGCAGCTAACAAACGATTTGGCTCGTTTGATTCCGCACGAGACATGACGCAGAAAACAATCTGCCCAAGCTTTAGGTGTTTCAGCCCTTCCTTTTTTGAAACGATCTCCGCCCCTGGGGGAAAAATGCTTGAAACAGTAACAAGATTAAACGGGGCAATTCCTGCATCTCTCAGAGCTAACTCAAAAGAAGTCAGCTTGTCCTTGCTCTTCCCAACCCCATTTGTGAAAAATATTTTCTTTGCTACGAAGTCCATGCGAATCTGTAGAAGACAGAGTTTATAATTCTTTTGCAGATAACAAATTATGCAACTGGTAAGCCCGAATTTTGCAGATATTCTTCCGGCGAATTTTGAAATAAAGAATTTTCCGGATGGGGATTCTTACGTTCGTATTCTTGAGCCTGAGAAGTACAAAGGACAGCAGGTTACGTTTTTTCATCGCCTTTATCCAAACCAGAATGATTCAATTGCACAGGCACTGCTTGTGCTCAGTGTTTTGAAGAAGCTTAAATGCGAGGTTACGATGGTTGCTCCTTACCTCCCGTATTCCAGGCAGGATAAAACCTTCCATGAAGGGGAAGCCGAAAGCGCAAAGATAATCTGCAATCTTCTTGCAGGTGCAGGAGTAAAAAAACTTGTAACATTTGACTGCCATTTCCTGAAAAAGGAGGGGGAATTCAAATACGGGAAATTAAACCTGCGAAATATTTCACTGAGCAAAGCGATTATAGAACACGCAAGGGAAAAATTTGGTGGGAACGATGGGACTGGCACACCATTTGAGATTATTTCCCCGGATGAAGGTGCGAATTACCTTGTTGAAGGTGCGGGCGGAAAATCTATGAAAAAAGTTCGTGGAGAATACGAAACCGCAAACAAGGACGAGGCGTACCGTACAATAGAAAGTATGGAAAGGAATTTTGAAGTTTCCGGAAAGAATGTACTTATTATTGACGATATGATTTCAACCGGAGGAACAATGGTTAAGGCCGCGGAGAATTTGAAAAAAGGCGGTGCGAAAAAAGTCGGATGTGCAACAACGCACGGATTTTTCCTGAAGGATTCTCTGGCACGGTTGCGAGGAATGTGCGATTTCATATTTGCAAGCGATACGATTCAGAATGAGGTTTCAGAGGTAAAAATAGGGGATTTTGTGGCTAGCCTTTGAAATTTTTCGAGATTAAAATTATTCGGACATGTACTTATTTGCGATTCCTTTATACTCTTCAACCAATTTCCTTGCCTTGATTTTGTCTTTTGATTCCGCAAACACACGAACATAATTCTCTGTTCCGGAGGCACGACAGATGACCCAAGACCCAAAACCATCTTCAAAGTTTATCCGCACGCCGTCAATCAAAACACCAATAAGTTTATTGTCCCGCACGTATTTTCTCATTCCTGAAACTATTTTTTCTTTTTGCTCCGCAGTGCATGGAATCTTTTCCTTTTCGTTGAAATAAAGCGGAACATCTTTCAATAATTCGGAAAGGGATTTTCCTTTCTCGCACATGAACTCAATAATTTTTGCAGCAGTCAGGAAACCATCTTTTGCAAGGCTGAACTTTGGCCAGATAACTCCGCCAACCTCCTCGCCTGCCATAACAACTGCATCGGGCATCGTACTGCCTCCAGCACCGCCCATGGCAACTGCTTCTGATAAATATGGCGCACCAATCTTCGTGTAAATTGTTTTGCATCCGAATCTTGCAGCGACTTCCTCAACCGCCTTGCTCGTGGCAACAGTAGTTGCAATTGCACCATTTCCCTTTTGATTGCGCAATTCCGAAAGCGCGCATAAAGCGAAAACTCGGTCCCCAACCACAAAGCCGCCTTTCTCATCAACGCAAACAACGCGATCGCCGTCTCCATCCCATGCGATTCCGATATCCGCACCAAGTTTTGGAACAAGGCGCAATAGTTCCTGAATATTTTCCTCGCGAGGTTCGGACGGACGACCTGGAAATCGACCATCAACGGTTCCATTCAAAATAGTCACGTCGCATCCAAGCTCGCGAAAAAGACGCGGTGCAATTGTTGCCGCAGTTCCGTTTCCGCAATCAAGAACGACTTTGAATTTTTTTGTTTGTTTTTGGACTAGTTTTGGAGGAATAGATTTCGGATTAATTAATTTCTGATCAACTGATTTTTTTATTTCCGCAATATGTTCATCTTCCGCACTCGGATAAACCCGCACATCTTTTACCGAATCCCAATTCGCAGATGTTACTGAAGTTGTTCCGCTTTCTGTCCTGTTCTTGCTTTCCATTATTCTTTCTATTTCCTCTCCGCGCTCCCATGAAATAGTTACTCCGTTCTTGTCAACAACCTTCAGCGCATTCCATTCAGGAGGGTTATGAGATGCAGTTATTATAATCAGACCGTCAGCACTTAGTTTTTTCACCATGAATTCTGCAGTAGGAGAGCTCACAATGCCAAGAGAAACAGGCTGGCATCCAACGGACTGAAGCCCTGCAAATACAGCGTGCTCGAGGCATTCACCGGTCAGCCGTGCATCACGTGCGACGAGGATGGTTCCGCGGTTGAAATAAACTCCTACCGAAGCAGCAAGCCGCATTGCAAGCATTGGATCAAGAACATCAAAAGTTCCGCGAACTCCGTTTGTTCCGAAATATCGTACCATGAAGTTCTCCTTTGGAGTATCAGACTTTCCTTTTTTTAAGCCAATCTATTGTCATGCGAAGACCATCCTTGAACTGATATGTTGGAAAAAAGCCTAGAGATTTTCTTGCCTTTGAAATATCCGCGCAGGAATGTTTTATATCTCCGACACGCTCGCTTGCATAATCAGGAGTAACGTTTGTTCCGAGAATTGAATTAAGTTCGGCAACTAAGCCGTTTATCGTAGTAGTGGTTCCTGAACCGATATTGAAAACGTGTCCCGCAGCATTCTTGGATTCAAATGCCAACAGGTTCGCATGGGCAACATCACCAACATATACAAAATCGCGGGTCTGGGTTCCGTCCCCGAAGATAGTTGGTGATTTTCCCGAAGAGATTTCATTTGCGAATTTTGAGATTACTCCAGAATAAGGAGAATCCGGTGATTGACGCGGGCCAAAAACATTGAAATATCTCAGACAAACGGTTTCCACACCAGAATCGAAAGCATCCTGTTCGTTCCTAAGCTTGGACGAGGCATATGGTGATATCGAACTGGTGGGATCATCCTCGCTAATCCCAGCGCCCACGGGTTTTGCAAGATTCCCATAAACAGCCGCGGATGAAGCAAGAACAACTCGTTTTGCACCCACTTCTTTCGCAGCCTTCAGCACGTTCAACGTCCCGCCAACATTAATCTCATATGTTTTTTGCGGATTTTTAAGAGAGGAAGCAACAGAAACCTGCGCTGCTTCATGAAAGATGTAATCACATCCTCCGAACATATCAAATGTATCACGAAGAGAATCAAAACTTGTCACGGAACCACGGACTACTTTCATTTTCCCCTTATTTGCAATATGGTCAAGATTAGACATTAAGCCTGTTGAAAAATCATCATAAACAAGAACTTCGTTGCCAAGGGCTGCCAGATGTTCGGTGATATGAGAGCCTATAAATCCGGCACCGCCGGTTACCATGAATTTTGCCATAATATTATCCCTTGACAATTGATATTATCTAAATTGCTATAATTTATTCCCCTCTTGAAGTCCCCCACAAAAGGACTCCTTCAAACGGACAGATAAACCTATCCGATACCCCGATTCTCTTCAGAAACTCCTTCATTACATCTATATCATATTGTCTGAAAAGCTTAAAGAACATTAAACCAGCCACATAGATTGCAGTTCCGATGCAACCAATGACCGCTATGAATGCTAGACGAACGGATTTTGAAAGAATTACAGAAATAAAATCAGTGGAAGCGAATATCTCCTTGATTGAAAGAACTCCAACACTTGCAGAAAGGATGGGTTCCTTTAAAACAAACATGACTGCAACTGCTGCGATTATTGTCATCAGATGCTTAAACGTATCTGGCGGCAAACCAAATGAAAATGACTGAAGCGAGTAAGCATTAGTCATCAATGTCATTACCAAAAAGGAAAGAAGTGTTGCAAGAGCTGCTCCGTCTATCCCATATGCAGGAATAAGATAAAGATTGAGTGCAATATTTACGAGAACAGTCACTGCAGCCATCCTCAATTCGATTCCAACAAGCCGCATTCCTGCAAGAACAACGCGGTGCATATGAGTTATGAGGAGGATTAGCGAACCAAGCGCCGTCAGTGCAAGAACATTTGCACCAGAGGAATACTGTGCACCATAAATAACTTCAAGAATCTGCGCTGGAAATACCAGGAAAAGGAGAAGCGGCGGAACCGTGAAAAATAACATCCATTTAGTAGTTACTTCTACGTTTTTTCCATGGAGCGGAGCTATCGCTCCGCGACAAAAGGGAAGAGCTTTGCTCTTCCCTGCTAAGGCTGCGTGGGTTTCGTGGATTTTTCCATTATCACTATCGCTACCATTGTCGTTTTCTATTTTTTCGCTTCGCCCATGAATACTGGAAACAACCGGAAGAAAAGTTGTTGCTATTGCAACTGCTGCAACAGAAAGAAGGCCTGCAAGCCCTGTGGCAACACTGTAGATTGCAACTGCCCGTTCGCCCTCTGCTCCAGTTATAAAATAACCAACCAGTAACCTGTCGGCATATGCAAGAACAAAACTAAACGTGGAAACGATTCCAAGCATAAAACCAAATGGAAGGATTTCGGAAAGGAATTTTTGATTACTGCCTTCAACACCACCACGCTCAACCTTGGAGAGAAATTTCAAAAGAAACGGGGCTGCAAACAATGCTGGTACAAGAAATGATGCCAGGAATGCGTAGGAATTGATTACCGCGCTGTTTCCAAGGAAGCCAATAAATACAACTGCAAAGACCAGCTTCAGGAAAGATTGAAAATTCGCCATCATTGCATTTTCCTTTATTTTTTTGAAGCCGATGAACAAAGATTGCGCGATGTTGTACAATTCAACTATTATTATGTAGAATGCCATTATGGCAAGAGGTTGCTGAAGCCGCGGATTTTTGAAACCATCTGCGATGTTTCCTGAAAAGAACAAAACTGCGAGAGAAAACAATAATGTTGAGCAGATGCCAACAAGCGCAGTGTATTTCACAAGCCTTCTGACTTCTCCGGGCTTTCCTTTTTCCATAAAATACGGGATATATCTTGGCGCAGTCATGGAAATTCCAAGGTCAGCGAAAATAGAGATGACGCTCACGAAACTCAATGCAAGATAAAATAGGCCTACCTCCTCTTGCGGAAGAACACGGGCAAGATAAACCACGTAAACAAATGCAATAAGCTTGGAAATTATTGATGAAGAAAGTTGCCAGAATGAACCTTTTGCTATGAAAGAAATGTTTTCGTCCGCACCGTGGTTCTCTGCAATCTGGTTCCCGGAAATGCTATCCGAAACGCTACTCTTCGGAACACTACTTTTCTTCTGCATTTTTTAGTACCTCTTTTGCTTTTTCCTCAAATCTCTTCAGGAAATGGTCCCATGTGAAATCGCGCTCAACTTTCTTTTTTCCTTTTTTTCCGAATTGTTCTGCAAGCGCAGGATTGCGAATGAAAAATTCCATCCGGTCTGCCATTTCATCCGGATTATTCACCAGAAAACCATCAACCCCATCGATCACTGTCTCGCGCGGCCCGCCCTCGTTCTTTGCAATGCATGGCTTTTCTGCTGCCATTGCTTCTGGTGGGATAAGACCAAAATCCTCGTTGATCGGGGTGTAAAGAACCGCAAGTGCACCGGCATAAAGCTCGGTGAGCTCGCCTTCGCTTAGATTTGTCTGAAATTCAACCGGAAGCCCTGCTGCCATTTTCTTCAATTTGTCAAAATAAGCAATATGTTCTGGCCGATCGGACAATGATCCTGCAATAACCATCCTGTGGCCTTTCACGCGCTCGCACAGTCTTCTGAACGCGGAAATGGAAAACTCAATATCTTTCTCTGGCGTTATCCGGCCGGGGTATAGAAAATAATTGCCATATTCCCCACTGCGGAACTTACCAACTTCTATTCCAGGGTGTAGTATTTCCGCATCGCGATTGAGATATTTTTTTATCCTGCTCTTGCTGTTCTTGCTGTTGGTGAAGATATATTCAATTTTTGGAACTACCTGAAATTCAAAATGCCTGAATGCCTTTATCGCGGTCCAGAATGCCAATTTTCTAAGCGGGTCACGCCTGCGCATGCGCCATTCATAAAGATCAAAAGCCTCGCGATTTGGGCTGTGACAGTACCAAATCATCTGCTTGTTTTTGTTTCTGAGCCATTCTGAAGGACTTTGATGTGCATTGATAATGTCAAAATCCCCATATTCCTGTAAATTTGCGGTATAAAACGTGCTTCCGGCAGCTATTCCTGTGGAAAGTCGTTTTCCAATAGGAAGCTTTTGAAGCGGGCTTTTGAGGATGCGGATATCAAGGTCTCCAAACTCCTCGTAGGTACCTTCTGGAGAATATCGCGTAGTGAACACGGTGGCATCGAAATGCTCGGCTAATTTCAGGACTACCCGCTCAGCCCCTCCTTTGGCTTCAAGAGCCGTAGTTGCCACTGCCATGTGCATGGATTTTATATTTATCCATAGAAATTATAATCAATCGTGTGTGGATAGTGAGGGCTATTTATGGCAAATATATTTGAAGGAAAGACGATTCTTGTCACAGGGGGAACCGGTTCGGTTGGAAGAGAGATTGTAAGGGAACTTCTTCCAATGAATCCTAAGGCAATTCGGGTCCTGGATATAGACGAAACACGCGAATTCGAAATGGCGCATGCCTTCAAGAAACTGGATGAAGGAAATAAAGTGCGATATCTTATAGGGAACGTGCGGGACATGGAACGAATGAAACGCGCGTTTGAAGGCGTTGATATTGTATTCCATTGTGCGGCAATGAAACACGTTCTTGCATGCGAGTATAATTCTTTTGAAGCAGTCAAGACAAATGTGATGGGATTGCAGAATGTTCTTGACGCGGCACTGGATGCGAATGTTGAAAAATTCATATTTACAAGCAGTGACAAGGCAGCTCATCCATCCAATGTAATGGGAACTACAAAATTACTTGGGGAAAAACTGGTCACTGCAGCGAATTATTACAAAGGATCGCGACGATGCGTATTCGCAAGCGTGAGATTCGGAAATGTTTTTGGTTCCCGCGGTTCTGTTGTTCCGCTATTTAAAAAACAAATCGCAAAGGGCGGACCGGTAACCATAACCGACACGAAAATGACTCGATTTGTCATGACATTAAAGCATACGCTCAAGCTTCTTTTCAAGGCAACGGAGATTGCACATGGTGGAGAAGTGTTTGTGCTTAAGATGCCGGTCCTTAGAATAGAGGATTTGGCAGACGTGATGATTTCGGAGATTGCCGGGAAGTTTGCGCACAAGCCAGCGGAAATAAAGAAAAAAACCATAGGCGCAATTCCGGGAGAAAAAATGTACGAGGAATTGATGACCGAGGAGGAAGCACTAAGCGCGCTTGAGGCAAATGAAATGTTCATTTTGATTCCGCCTGCACTTAAAGATCTGTTTTCCATTGATACAACCAGATACGCGAATACAAAGCCGGCAAAGTATGCGAACTACCGTTCCTCAGATGAAAAGATGATGGAAAAGACCGAGATAAAAAAACTTCTTGTGGAAACCGGATTCCTGAAGTAAAGGCAGAGATTGGATCGGATATAACAGGATGATTGGATTGAGCGATCTAGCGAGTGATTTGAATGCGCGTTCTTGTAACCGGCGGTGCCGGATTTCTTGGAAGATGGGTTGTCAAAAGATTTCTTGATGATGGAGACAGTGTAACCGCATTTGATAATCTTTCAAATGGAAGCGAAGAGAATATTGTGGAATTTATGAAGAATAAGAGCTATAACTCAAAATTCGTTTTTGTTGGAGGAGACATAACAAATGCCAATGAACTTGAAAGGGCGTTCGCATCATTCTCTCCTGATATATGTGTTCATTGCGCAGCACAGATAAACGTTCAGGAGTCTCTGGATTTTCCTGAGAATGCATTCAAAGGCAATGTTATCGGAACATACATTGTGCTTGAGGAATGCAGAAAATCGCAGAAAGGCAGCAAAAAAACAAAACTTATTCTTATTGGAACATGCATGGTTTATGACACAGCTGGCGCAGCATCTGGAGCCGGAACCGCAATTTCCGAAACCCATTCAACAAAACCTGCTTCCCCATATGCCGGCTCTAAAATGGCTGCAGAAGAACTCGCTCTTTCGTATTATCGCGGAATCGGACTTCCAGTAGTTGTACTTCGACCATTCAATATATACGGCCCTTTTCAGAAAACAAATATGGAAGGCGGCGTAGTGAATATCTTCATAAAACGGGCACTTGAAGGACAGGACCTTAATATTTTCGGGGATGGGAAGCAGACGAGAGACCTGCTTTATGTAGAAGATTGCGCTGATTTCATATTCAAGGCAGCAACCAAAGACGAAAGTGCTGGAGAAGTAATAAATGCAGGGACTGGAAAAGATGTGTCAATAAACGACCTTGCCAAAACCATAAATGAAGCAGTTGGCGGCAAGTCCCAGATAAAACATGTTCCGCACCATCATCCGCAGGCTGAGATAATGAAGCTTTTATGCGACAGCTCAAAGGCAAGAAAAATGCTGGGATGGGAGGCAAAGACAAGCCTGGAAAGCGGGATAAGGAAAACAATTGAATGGATGAAAACAGAGGCGAAGATCAGATGAAAAAAATAATAGATTTGACGCACAACATCGAGGAAGGGATGCTCACATTCAATGCTTACTGGCACACCCAGGTTTCTATAACCCAGATGGGAAAAATTGATTCTGAAGGCCGGGAAACGCGAAAGCTTGTTCTTGGAACACACACTGGAACGCATATGGACGCCCCACTGCACTTCATACGAGGCGGTGGAACCGTGGACAACATCCAACTTGACAAACTGGTTGGAGAGGTAACTATCGTTGATTTTTCAGCGCTTGCCAACAGTGGAAGCGATGCTTCTGTAACAAAGGAAATGTTGGAAAAAATCCAGATTTCCAACAGGATGCTATTCAAGTTTGGATGGGGAAAACACTGGAACACTGACAGATTTTACAAAGGATATCCCCATTTCACAAAAGAAGCCGCAGAGTATCTTGTTTCAAAGGACGTGCAGCTCATAGGAATGGACACTGCATCTCCGGATGACGGTCGCATAAAGATAAAGGAGGTTCTGGGAACAGAACAGGACTCTCCGGTGCACAAAATATTCCTGAAGAATAATACCGTTATCGTGGAATACCTGAATCTTGAGGAAGTAACCGAATATGAAGGCTGGAATATTGCCGCGCTTCCGCTTAAAATAAAGGGAGCGGACGGCTCTTCGTCAAGAGTTATACTATTCAAATAAAAAACAGATTTTTTCACGGAAAGTGATTGGCAATGGAACTCTTGCAATTAAAACAATGGCTAATTTCCTGGTTTGAAAAGAATACTGACATGAAGAAGGATGAAATTGAAAACGGAGTTTCAATTAGTTATTTTGAAAAGGGATGGATAGATTCCCTAAAATTCATCTCGTTTGTAAGCGATATTGAAGACGAATTCGGAATAAGATTTTCAAACGAGGAATTCCAGAATCGTGAATTTTCAACAATCAACGGACTCGCGGAGATAATACAGAAAAAAACAGGGGAGAAATAAATGCCATCGGAAAATTACGACTACTCGAAAAAAGATATCGTGCGAGCACTTCTGGAAATCGGAATAACCAAAGGAGATAATATATTCACTCATAGCAATATCGGATTCTTCGGACGGTTGGAAGGAGCGAAAAGCCAGGAAGATTACTATCGGATTTTCAAGGAAGCAATATTTGAGGTTATAGGCAGCAGAAAGGACGGAAGCGGTGATCGTGGAAGTGCTGGCGGAACGCTCGTAGTTCCTACATTTTCGTATTCGTTCTGCAAAAAACAGCCATATGATAAGAAGAGCACTCCGAGCGTTTGTGGACTATTTTCCGAAATGGTGCGCAAGGACCAGGAAGCTATTCGCTCAGATGATGCGAACTTTTCAATTGCAGCAATTGGAAAGAATGCGGAACTGTTCACGCGCAATGCGCCAGAGCACTCATTTGGCCCGGATTCTTTTTGGGATAGATTCCTGCATGCTGGAGGAAAGATATGCAATTTCAATTTTGATGCAGGTTCAACGTTAATTCATTACGTAGAAAAGAAAATCACAGTCCCGTATAGATATGATAAGGGATTTCCAGGAAAGGCTATTGAAGGCGGAAAGGAAACCGACAAAATATTCTATCATTATGTTTATGACCTCGCAAAGCAGAACAACGAGGCAGATTTTACCAAATTTGACAAAAAGGCAAAGGAACTCGGACTTGCAAAGGTTGTTAAACTTGGAAAGGGAAGCATACTTTGTATAACTGCAGATGATGTAGTTAAGTTGATACAAAGCGAACTTCAGAAAAATCCGGCATTTCTGATAAAGGGGGATCCGTGAAAAGCGTAATGGCTTTTCCCAGCTTTCCGCCTCTACGGCGGAAATAAGGTGGAATAATGAATATTGATGAAATTCAACAGAAAGCGACTGAAACTGGAGTAGAAATGCACTCGCTCATGACCGAATTATACCCGATATGCAGAAGCATAACAGGAAACGGAGTGCGGGAAACCCTGCGCGTTATAAAAAAGAGCGTGCCGATGGAAATCCACGAAGTACCTACCGGAACAAAGGTGTTTGACTGGACAGTTCCAAAGGAATGGAACATAAATGATGCTTACATCGTCTGTCCGAACGGTAAAAAAATCGCGGAATTCAAAAAATCAAATATTCATGTGCTAAATTATAGCATTCCGATGCGAAAAAAAATGAAATTTTCAGAGTTAATGGAACATTTGTTTACACTTCCGCAGCATCCGGATTGGATCCCTTATCTTACTTCTTACTATAAAGATAATTGGGGATTTTGTATTTCGCACAGAGAATATGAGAAGCTCGTGAAGGAAGATAATGGAGCGAATGCAGATTATGAAGTCGTGATTGATTCCGAACTCAAGGACGGGAGCTTAACTTATGGAGAGCTTTACATCCGCGGGGAAAACGAGGACGAAATTCTCATATCAACCTATTTGTGCCATCCTTCATTGTGCAATGACAATCTCAGTGGGGTCGTGTTGGCAGTAGAGCTTGCTAAGCAAATAATCGCGCTTGGCGGAAAACACAAATTTTCGTATAGAATTATTTTCATTCCTGAAACAATCGGAGCGATTACGTGGTTGAGCCTGAATGAAGGCAGGATAAAAAACATAAAACACGGGCTTGTTGCGACCTGTTGTGGGGATTCTGGAAAAATGACTTATAAGAAAAGCAGGAAAGGAGATGCAACTATCGATAAGGCAGTCGAGAAGATTCTTGTTGATTCTGGAGAACCGCACGAAATTGTGGATTTCTTTCCCTCCGGAAGCGATGAAAGACAGTTCTGCTCTCCTGCATTTGACATGCCGGTTGGATCATTAATGCGGACAATGTATGGAAAATTCCCGGAATATCATACTTCGGCGGATAACCTGGACTTTGTGAAGCCCGAAGCCCTTGCAAATACATTTGCGTGTTACCTCAGAACACTGAACATACTGGAAAACAATGTCACATATATAAACCAGAATCCAAAATGCGAGCCGCAATTAGGCAGGCGCGGACTTTACCGGATGATTGGCGGACAGAAAGACGGCGGAAATAAGGATGCAATTGACGAGCTTGCGGTGTTCTGGGTTTTGAACCAGTCGGACGGAAGCAATTCCCTTCTGGACATCGCATGCAAATCCGGGATAAAATTTGAACAGATAAGATTGGCCGCGGATGCGTTGAGGGATGCTGGATTGTTGAAGGAGAAGAACTAAACGCAAAATTCAGAACTCACAATCCCTTCTGCTTTATCCTATTTCCGCTTACCGATCGTCAAATGCCAATGGTATTCCCTTCCAAAGCAATCGTCGTGTACATCCGCATGTACGAAATCCTTGAAATGGCTTGAGAACGCGTTTTCGATCTCTTTTTCGTCTTCAAAAACCCGCAAGGATTCCCCGTTTCTTATCTTGTATGGATCGTTTCTTATTATTCTATAGCCTGGCTCTGGCGCAGGATCGCTTCCATTGAAAATAAATGAGGTTTTTTTAGGGATGGACATTACGAGATAGCCTTCTGGCTTGAGAACCCGAGCATATTCCGCAACATGCTTGCTGAAATCCCTTAATGCTCCCATGTAATAGCACGCATTCCAGGATAAAAGGAAATCAAAAAATCCATTCTCAAAAGGAAGATGGTCATTTGTTCCGATACGAATGTCAGAACGTACTCCTACAGCGGCCAGATTGGACATTGTTTTATTCGCAATCTCCTGCGTAATCTCGGTTCCATAAACCTCAAACCCGCAACGGGCAAGCAAAGGCATATTGCAGCCATCACCGCAGCTTATATCCAGGATTTTCTTTCCTTTATATGAAGATTTATCAAAATTCAGACGCGGGTAGGATCCCTTGAAAATGCGGATAACATATTCCGCAGGATATGCCATTTCACTCTGGGCAATGAATGTGTTTGTCCATTCCTTTTTTGCATCATAATTTTGCGGGTTCATGAGTTCACCTTGCCTTTTTCATCTCGTTATTTCCGGTTCAATAATCTCAACCAATTCCCCGGATGGTCCAATCGCAAAGAAAACACTTAATGAGAGTTTGTCAGAGATAAATTGTTCTATTTCGGTTGTTTTTATTCCGCTTTTGACCAGAACCTCACGCTCTTTTTTCGCAGAGTTTGAAATGAATGCGATACAATTAAACCCCTTATCATCAAGGAAATTGAAATCGTTCACCACTGAACGATCGTGCTTAAGGAAAACTGTACATGAAATCTTGCTTAATGGAGAGCGAAACTCAAGAATCGCACCTTCAGAGTCGCATTCTATTTCACGAAAACCGAAATTCTTCCAGAAATCCGCGCTTTTTCGAACGTTACTTGTTTTCACTACGAATTTATTGAACCGGAATGAACCTTTGTCGGAATATACCCCTGCATCAACTCCGAATGAGGAAAGAAAACCGCTAGGAACATTATCAAATAAAGGAAATATGAAACCTTCGGCATCATTTATATGACCATGATTGAGAAGTTCTATTGAAAGGCTGGATTCATGACTTAGAAGCGCGAGATCATGCAATTCCATGAATTCCCTGAGAAGAGGTCGCTTTATTTCCATGTTCTTTTTTCCAGAAGATGAGAACTTGAGAGAATAACCTAGCGACTGAAGAATGCGAATGTGCTCTTTGAAATTCATGGAAGAAAAAGCGATGTGGTCAATTTGTAGTATCACAGTCTCAAACTCCGTGCTCGTGTTTTTCTTTGTAAAACTTTCTGAGTTTTGGCTTATCTATCTTTCCATTTATGTTTTTTGGGATTTCTTTAAGCTCTACAAACTCGTCTATCTGGTAATCTTTTCCGAGTTTTTCAACAATCTCCCGATTCAGTTGCTTTCTTGCATTATCTGAATAATGCCCTTGGCTGGGAACAAAAAAACATACGGATTTTTCTCCAAGATTTGCATCTTCTGCTCCGATTATCGCGCTCTCATCAAAAATATCCGAGTGCGCAACAAACTCTTCGGTTCTTCTTGGACTTATGTTGATTCCACCTCTGATTATAAGGTCTTTTTTTCTTCCGGTGATTCTTAGGAATCCGCTGGAGCTTTCAAATTCTCCGATATCCCCTGATAAGAATTTCTCGCCGGAAAATGACTGCTTCGCATCTACATTACTATAGCCCAAAAACATCCATGGAACTCCAATAGAGATCTCCTTGTCTTCTCGAAAACCTAATTCCACTCCATCAAGTGGCTTTCCAACTCCATCTCCAACCCCCCATTCGATTCCTCCTGCGATACCACTTGGAGAGTTTGTCGAAACGAATAAAGTTTCGGAAAGACCATAACTTTCATAAAGCGGGATTCCATATCTCTTTTCAAAATCTCTTCGCAAGCGCTGGTTAAGCGGTGCGGTTCCGACCAATCCGGTTATCCGGGTTTTTTTCGCGTATTCTATTCCACTCGTTCCACGGTCAAGTTTCATCAAAAGCGCGAGCATTGCTGGAATGAACCAGAAAGTATTCGCAGAATGTTTTATAGGGTATTCCCAGAATCTTGGAATGGATTGGATACCAAACCGCTCACCAACTACTACTTTGCTGCCGCAAATCATTGGCATGAAAAAAAGATTCAGAATGCCAGCCATATAAGTCATTGGAAGATTATGATAGAAAACACTGTTGCTATTGAAATTGAACCGCTTTGCAAACGCAAGCGAAGTCAGGTAAAGATTCCTGAATGAATGAACCACTCCTTTCGGAACTCCTGTTGAACCAGATGTGAAGGTATTGAGAAATGGCTTGCCCGGGTCTATATTATCGAGCAAATTAAGGTCTTTTTTATCAGATGTGATATCAGAATCAGTATATTCACTAAATGGTTTTATCTTGATTATCGGCTTCTTATCTTCGATGTCAGATAGTCCGCCACTGAAATTACACAGACCAATCTTATGGTTTGTATAGGAAAGTATTTCCTTAACCTCATTTTCACCCTTAAGCGGATCAAGCGGGACAACAACTACTCCAGAAATAAGAGAAGCGAAATAGGTTGCCGCAAGCTCAACAGAATTATTCATCATTGCGCAGATCGTATTCCCACGTTCTACGCGAAGAGTTTCCAGCATGCGACTTAGCTGTACGGAAAGATGCAAAAATTCGCCATAGGTTACTGCACGATCACGTCCATTGAGCGCATCAAAAATGAATGGCTGGTCCCAATTTGCCGAGAAGAGGTTTTTCAATGATGCAGCTATATTGACATCGCCCGGCCTATTTTCATTATTTAAGCTCATCCTGCTCCCCGCCTACATATTTTCCAAAATCGTATTTTGCAAGATAGAAATCTTCGTCCTTTTTTATGCGCTGGGCGATTTTATCAACGAGCTCATCGCTGGCATTTACCCGGTCAACCTTGCAAAGCTCTATGATAAGAATACACGGATTAACCGAATATTTCACTGAATATTTCTCTATCTTGTGCATATAGCTTGAATGGAAATCAGCATAGCCTGAAACTACATCTAATGGCATTTTTCCCTTTGCCGGAAGAATCGGATTTATGTATTTCTGACCAATCTCAAGAGTTTTTATGAAGTCTATCCCGAGTGCATAGCCTTTTTTCATTAGTGCAGCAACAAGAATTTCGGTATTTGCATTTCCAGAGCTTCTTCCAAGCCCTTGAAGCGAGGAATCTATGAAAGACGCGCCTGCTTCGGCTATGGCGATGCTATTTGCAATTGCGAGTCCGAGATTGTCATGCCCATGGAAACCAACCTGAATGTCGGAGACAGAACGGATCGCATTATAGTATTCAATCACAGTTTCTGTGAACATTCCACCAGATGAATCAACAAGATAAACCATATCAGCCCCGTATTTTTCAGAAAGAAGGACGTTTTCAGCGAATTTTCTTGGAGGAAGCGCATAGGATTTCATATAATTTGCTGCAACGAACATTCCACAGTCCTTGGCACGCTTTATGAATGGTTCGGAATTAGCTACTTCTGTTACGTTGGTTCCTACACGCACGAAACCCATTCCATGCTTGTGGGCCATGTCAATGTTTTCAACTTCTGCAATTCCTGGAATGCAGAACATTCCGAATTTTGAATTTTTCAGCACACCTTCCGCGGCAACTAAGTATTCTTCATCAGTTGCAACAGCTTTGCCATAACCTTTGGTGCTTCCATTGAAACCTACCCCGTGGCCTATTTCAATATATTCAAATCCGGCCAGCTCCAACTGCCTGGATATTGTAGCGGTGTCGAGTGCGGTGAAGGAATAGTTTACCGCGTAACTGCCGTCGCGCAAAGTAGTTTCAAGAATATTGACTTTTTTCATAAGATTACCCGGACAACTGAGCCCGAACAATTCAGGTTATTACTACAAAAGCAATTGCCATATCTCCGCTGTGTGAAAGACTGACAAGAATATTGAATTTATCATATCCTTCCTTATTAATCTTAACGATTGGAGCGCCATTTTCCTTATTGAGGATTTCAATATTATTATAGCCCGGACATTTGACACCTATACCACTAAACGCCTTGAAGATGGCCTCTTTTGCCGCATATCTCACTGCAAGAGAAGGAGCAGGATCACGCTTTGAATTGCAATATCTGATTTCCTTTTTGGTAAAAATCCGGATTAGAAAACTTTGTTTTTTTGATTCTGGTATCCTGAAACGCGAGATAGATTCGACGTCAACACCGATTCCACTAACAATATCATTCATTCTCAATACCTCTTCAAATCCCAGTCAAGTTTGATAATGCGAGTTCAATATTCGCCTCGCTTGTTGCAAATGATAACCGCACGTAACCCTCTCCGCTTTTTCCAAATGCAGAGCCGGAAACAGATGCCACATGCGCTTTTTCAAGCAAGAGAGAGGTTGCCTCTTCTGAAGAAACACCCAATTTGGAAACATTCATGAAAACATAGAACGCGCCTTTTGGCTCAAAACAACTGAATTTGGGGATGTTGCGTATGCCATCAACCAGCATTCTCCTTCGTTTTTTGTATTCAATTAACATTTTCGGGAAATAATTTTCGTAGTTTCTCAATGCTGCAATTGCCGCATATTGGGTTATTGATGAAGGACAGGTTGCAGTTTGTTGTTGCATTTTAACGCAATCGCGTATTAGTTTGTTTTCCGCTACGATATATCCAAGC